>JAUXNU010000201.1 GCA_030682655.1 Actinomycetota bacterium
CTAAGGACGCTATGCATAACAACATGAACGAGTCAACGTGTTGGGATGCCGCGCGGCGAGAGGCTGTAGTTCCATTCTCCGTGGAAGTCGCTGCGCTCGATGGCCAGGGAGTCCATCTCCTTGTCGGTGACCTTCCTGCCGGTCTCATAGGTCGCCTCGTCCAGCTCGGCATGAACCGCCAGCCCTTGGGCCGTGCGCGTGGAGGCGATGAGCTCCACGACGACCATGCGGCTGACCAGGGGGCGGCCCCGCCAGTTCTCGGTGATGTGGCAGAACAGACGATGCTCGATCTTGTTCCATTTGCTCGTGCCGGGCGGGAAGTGCCGGACATGCAGCCGCAGCCCCGTCTCATCGGCCAGGCGCTGGAGCTCGGTCTTCCACAGGCGCACCCGCGAGCCGTTGCTTCCGCCCCCGTCGGCGGTGATCAGGATCTCGGGGGTGGCCGGATAGGCGCTTCGTCCCATCCGCAGCCACCACTGACGGATCGCCTCGACGGCGAACTGCGCCGTGTCGTGCGAGATGCCGACGCTGACCCAACCCTCGTTGCGCGCGAGGTCATAGACGCCGTAGGGGACGGCCTTTCCCAGCACGGGGTCGGCGAAATCGTGCATGTTGACCTCCACCGGCTCGCCCTTCCTCTGCCATTCCTTCCCGGCGTTCTTGAAAGGGCCGATGAGCTCCTTCTTCTTCGTGTCCACCGAGATGACCGGCCAGCCGTGAGCGAGGAACTCCTCGGCCGTGGCGTTGATGAATCCGAACTGCGCATCCCGGTCGGGATGATCCGATCCCTCACGCGTCTTGCGGTTGGACTGCATGCTGTAGCCCAGCTCGTCCAGCAGCCGCCAGACCGTGGCCTGGGAGATCCTGTGCCCTTGTGCGCGCAGCTGGGCGGCCAGTCTCGTCGTGCTCTTGGACGTCCAGCGCAACGGCGACATCGGATCGCCACGCGTGACCGGATCCAGCAGGGAATTCAGGTCCGCGAGCAGCGTGTCGTCCTTCTCGGCAAGCGACTTGCGCCCGCCACCCGGACGGCGAACCCGCTGCTTCCCCTTATCGAGCATGCCCTCCGTCCCCGTCGAGGCCGGGGCGCGCAGCTCACTCAGGCCCGCATGGATCGTGGTTCTCGACACGCCGGCGGCTCTGGCCACCCGGCTGATCCCTCCATACCCCAAGGCCAAGGCGTCGGAGGCCAGACACAACCGGAACGACCG
>JAUXNU010000202.1 GCA_030682655.1 Actinomycetota bacterium
GGCTCGAAGATGTGCACCTTCATGATCTCCGGCACACCCATGCGTCTTGGGCCGCGTCGGGGGGCGTCTCGCTCTACTTGGTGGCGAACATGCTGCGTATTTCGGCCGAACTGACCACCCGGTTCGGCTCTATCTGACCAGGCGTTTCGGCGGAGACTGACCAGCGTGTTCGGCACGAACTGACCAGAGACCTCTCGGAGCTCCGGGCCGCGCTGGTGTTCCTTTGGGCAGTGTAGCTCAGACCTCCCTCGTCGGCACCGCCGACGTGCCTTTCGGACCTTTCATCTTCCTCATGGACTCTCCCTTCAGGTGGATCTTGTGGGCGTTGTGGATGAGGCGATCGAGGATGGCGTCGGCCAGGGTGGGATCGGCGATGGCCCCGTGCCACATCTCCAAGGGGAGCTGACTCGCCACCAGAGTCGAGCGGGTGAGTGTCCGCTCGTCGATCACCTCGAGGAGATCCCGCGCTTCTGAGACGGAGAGCGGCGTCAGGCCGAAGTCGTCGAGGATGAGGAGCTCGGTCTTGGCGAGACGGGCCATGAAGGCGGGGTAGCTCCCGTCTCCTTTGGCCAAGGTCAGCTCCGTGAGGAGCGCCTGGAGACGGAAGTAGCGGGTGCGCAGCCCCATGCGGCAGCAGGCGTTCCCGAGCGCGCAGGCCACGTAGGTCTTGCCCACCCCGGTGGCTCCGAGGACGAGGAGGTTCTGGTGGTCGCGGACAAAGGCGCAGGTGGCGAGCGAACGCATGAGCGCCCGATCAAGACCCCGGGCCGGCGAGTAGTCGAGATCCTCCGGACAGGCCGCCAGGCGGAGCTTCGCTTCTCTGAGCAGTCTCTCGAGGGCCCGGTTTCTTCTTTGCGTCCACTCCTCATCCACCAGGAGCCCCAGGCGCTCTTCAAATGAGAGTGTTTGGGCCTCGGGGTCCTGGCTCTGGGCCGCCAACGCGGCCGCCATGCCCCGCAGCTGCATGTGCCGGAGCTTCTCTAGGGTCTGTTCGCGGAGCATCAGGCCTCCTTCTCTTCGGCGTAGTAGTGGGGGCCGCGCAGGTTCTCGTGCACGATCGCAAGACCGGGTAGGGGTTCGGGCGCGACGGGAAGCGGCACTTTGTCAAGACCGCGGGCCAGGATGCTCTTCACGCTCCGGTAGGAGGTGGCGCCCAAGAAGAGGGCCCGGCGGCAGGCGGCCTCGACGCGGGCGGACGGGTAGTGCTTGGAGAGGCGCATGATCCCAAGACAGGCCCGGTAGCCGTGCTCGGGATGGGGCCGGCGCTCGAGGATGGTCTGAACCAGGCAGGCGGTCTCGGGGCCCACGGTCCCCGCCCAGGAGATGAGCCGCCCCGGCGACCACTCCAGATAGCGGCGGTGGGCTTCAGGCATGTGCTCGGGCTTGGTCGAGTACTCGCCCCGTCCGAAGCGGCGCGCATGACTGGCCACGCGGGCGCCGGCGAAGAGCACCTCCACCGTGCCTGCGGTGTAGCGCACGTCCACCTCCTCCCGGGCCAGCTGGTAGGGGACGGAGTAGAAGTTGCGCTCGAGCTCCAGATGGTAGTCGATGTTGACGCGGGCCCGCTTCCACAGGGCGAACTCGTAGGGAGTCAGAGGCAGGGGGAGAAGGGCCGGACGGTCGAGGGTCTCGAAGAGGGAGAGCCGGGAGCCTGCGAGCTTCTGGAAGGGGGCCTCGTTCAGCCGGGAGGTCCCTTCGGCGAGGGCCTCGTTCAGATCCACGAGGGAGAAGAAGGTCCGGTCGCGGAGCGGGGCTAAAACAGTGCGCTCCACCACCAGGACTCCGGCTTCGACTTTCGCCTTGTCCCGAGGGCGCCGCGGGCGGGCGGGCACCACAGCGCAGCCGTAATGGCGGGCCAGGTCGGCGTAGGCGGGGTTGAGATCGGGCTCGTAGTAGTCGGGGTGGGTGACGCCGCTCTTCAGGTTGTCACAGACGACGGTGCGCACCACCCCGCCCAGCGCCCCGAAGCAGTGGATGTGCGCTAAGAGCCAGCTGCGCAGATCCTCGCCCCAGGTGGCCTCGATGTAGGTGTAGTTGGAGCAGCCGAGGACGGCGACGAAGACGTGGGCGTCCCTGAGTTCTCCGGTGCGCCGCTCCACGATGGGGACGGTGGGGCCGGCGAAGTCGACGAAGAGCTTCTCCCCGGCCTTGTGCTCCTGACGGAGAACCACGTCCACCTTGCCTCGGAAGCGCCGGTAGCGCTCGCAGAACTGCGTGTACTGCAGGCCGTCGGGATACTCGGCCTTGTATTCCAGCCAGAGGAGCTGGAGCGTCACGCCCTTGCGGGCCAGCTCCCGGTGCATCTGCTCGGGGTCGGGCTCGGGACGGCGCACCGAGGAGGGAGCAGTCGGTGGGTAGAGCCGGGCGTCGAGAGCGGCCTCGTCGAGGTCGTCGGGAAGCGGCCACGAAAGACCGGCCACCTCCGCCCGGCGGATGAGGTCCGCCACCGTGTTGGGGGAGACCGACACGCTGCGGCCGATCTCCCGGCGGGCGAGCCCGAGCTCATGATGCAGCCTCAGGATCTCCTTGATCTTGCGCATGGATAACCTCCTGCCTGCCACCGTTCGCCACTCTCCCTCTTGGTCGCCTGTCGATTCCTCGACAGAGAGCGTACGGGAAGGCGCGACCTATGCCAGGCTTCATCGTGTTATCCAGCGCGGTCCAGGGGCTCGTTGCCGCTGGTCAGTTACGGCCGATATCGCTGATCAGTCAGAGCCGAAACAGATGATCAGTTACCGCCGACATCAGTGATCAGTTTGGTCCGATACTGGTGATCAGTTGGGGCCGAAATACGCAGCTACCTGTTGGTCCACTACGCCATCCGTACACTGATGCACGAGGCCGCGCTTGACGCCAAGCTTGATCCCGACCGGCTGTCGTTCATCCGCAGCCTGCGGGTTGTCAGACGAACCACCGCGTCCCACGCGGGTTT
>JAUXNU010000203.1 GCA_030682655.1 Actinomycetota bacterium
GGCCGTCCAGCACCGTGCGTTCAGGCGGGTCGCCTCAGCCTACGACCTTTCCGCCGAGGAGTTCCCGCCCGTGCGTGAGGGACTCGACGCCCTGGAGGCTCTCTTCGATTCGCGAGCCATCTTCCTCAAAGCTGTCGCGAAGAGAGGCGCTCATGGTCGCTCTCGAGGATATGCATCCTGACGTCGCGCGCTACGAGCTCTTCACGGGTGCCGAAGCCCGTGCACCTCTCACCCTCTACTTCAAGCTTGGTTACCGCATCTTCAGGCGAGAGACCGTCGGATCAGGCATCGAACTGGTGTGGCTCGAGAAGCGAAGGGGTGGCGCTCTGCGATGACCGTGCCTACCCGCGTCCCTCGGAGCCTTGTAGACTGCGACGTATGACCGACGACACCAACTCGCTCATCGATTTCGTCACCGCTGTGTCCGGCGAGACCTACCTCAAGGTCGAGGAGGACCTCGGTGACGGCTTCGTACGTCTTCGCATCTCCGAAGCGGAGCGTCGGCAGGCCAAGCACGACATTCGGAGCTTCGAGGACGTCGTCGTCGAGTTGCTTCGCAACGCGCGTGACGCCCACGCTCAGCGCATCTTCGTCGCCAGCACTCGCGAAGGCGATATCCGCACGATGACCGTGATCGACGACGGAGTTGGAATCCCCGCTGGCTTGCATGAGCGGGTCTTCGAACCCCGCGTAACGAGCAAGCTGGAATCGATGGTCGTAGACCGCTGGGGAGTCCACGGGCGCGGCATGGCCCTCTTCTCGGTGCGTAGCAGCGTCGTGTCCGCGTCGATCGCCGCGTCTGACGCGCACAAGGGCACGGCAGTCGTGGTGGTCTCGGACCCGATCCACCTCACGGAGCGGGCAGACCAGTCCTCATGGCCAGTGGTCGAACGCGACGAGGCTGGCGCCCTCACCGTGACACGAGGGCCTCACAACGTCGTTCGCCGTACTCTCGAGTTCGCATGCGAGCATCCGGGGATCGACGTGTACCTCGGATCGCCCGCCGAGATACTCGCAACCCTTCACGGGGTCGCCCGATCCGAATTCGACCCTACTGGACTGCTGTTCTGTGACGACCCTGAGCGACTTGCGGTCTGGCAGCGCCCCGCCGCGAGTTCGGACGCTGCCGATCTCGTCGACATAGCGCGCGCCATCGGCCTGGCGGTTTCGGAGCGCACTGCCCACCGCGTGCTCGCAGGCGAACTTGTGCCCCTCGACACAGTGGTTCACCAGGTGCTCAGCGACGACGAACCCGAACCGGTCACCGCGCAGCCCGACATCTATCGCGATCGCCGAGGACTGCACATCCATCACACCGACCTCGGCCAGTTCAAGCGCGACCTCACGCGTGCGTTCGACTCTCTTTCCGAACGCTACTACCTCCACTTGCGGGGGGAACCGAAGATCACCATCGGACGCGACGGAATCCGCGTGCGCTTCGATGTCGACAAGGAGGAGTGACCAGGAGCAGTCGCGCTCATCTGTACGCTATACTGAGGCCAGACCAGCGCAACGCTTGACGCAGCACTCTTTTCAGCAGCGACGCACCCCGCCGTGTACGCACGGCCCGCAGCCAATGACGCCCCAGCGGAGGAAGCAGTGGAAGTCCTCAAGGTCTCCAGCAAGTCCAACCCCAATTCCGTTGCCGGAGCGCTCGCCGGGATCATCCGCGAGCAGGGTGCCGTCGAGATTCAGACAGTCGGTGCGGGCGCACTCAATCAGGCCGTCAAGGCGGTCGCGATCGCTCGGGGATTCATCGCT
>JAUXNU010000204.1 GCA_030682655.1 Actinomycetota bacterium
CGAAGACCACCATGAGACCTACGAGGTTGACTGGCCATCTCATATCAACGTGTTACGGCATGAGCCGCGCCCTACCGCTCTCATGGTAGCCGAAGAAGTGCGAAGACGGCTCGATGCCGTGGTTAGGCGACACTCAGTGGCTTGATGTGGGTGCCCTTGCGCTTCAGTTCCTGTGCCGCGTCCCAGAGGTCGACAGCGCGCTGCGCGTTCAACCAGAACTCTGCAGAGTTGCCGAAGAGCTGGGAAAGCCTCAGCGCCATCTCGGGGCTCAACGCGCGGCGCTCGCGCAGGAGTTCATTCACGGTCTGGCGCGACACGCCGAGCGCACCCGCCATGCTCGTGACCGTGAGGTCATAGTCGGGCATGAAGTCCTCGCGCAGCATCTCGCCGGGGTGAATGGGCCGGACGGTACGTTCTCTGGTGTTGGGGATTGCCATGGCACACCTCATCTCAGTGGTAGTCGCAGACCTCGACGTCGTAGGCGTCGCCGTTCTCGAACACGAAGCAGATGCGCCACTGCTCGTTGATCGAGATGGAGAACTGGCCTTTGCGATCGCCGCCGAGAGAGTGCAGCCGGTTGCTACGTGGCTCGTGCAGGTCCTCGATGCGCGTCGCGAGGTCCAAATACTCCAGTCGGCGCCGGGCGCGCCTCGCGAGGTCGGGTGCGAATCGCTTCGCCTTGCCCGTCGCGTAGATCTCCCGGGTGCGTTTGTCAGCGAAGGTCCTAATCATGCCTAGAAGATAACGCGTCACGTGACGCGCGTCAATGACGGACTCTGGTGGCCTTGTTCGCCTAACGTGTTACGGCATGAGCGGCGGGTTTCGCCGTTCATGCCGATTCTATCCCTTGCCCGTCCGCTCGATGCCGGGGTTCGGTGGGCGACGGCTGCGTGGCGCGTAGGCCATGCAACGGGTCGGCCCAGCCCGCTGCTCGCTAGTCGGGCGTGGCGCCAGTCACCATCCCGAGCACCATCAAGATGAGTATGCCTGCAAGGCTGAACGCTGCCGCCAGCACGGGTCTGTACGTACGCTTCCAGCGGGTCGCAACGAGGAACGCCAAGCACTGCGGGATCGCGAAGAGGAGGACGAAGTTCAGTGCTCCCCCAAGAAGGGCGTAGTGGCCAGCCCGATGCATCGCCTGCTCTGATGACCAGTCGCTCGGATCACGGTAGGTGGTCAACTGGCCCACGATCGTGGCACCCGCGAGCCAGGCCACGGTGGCTCCCCAGGTGACGTAGGAGGCGATGATCTCTCTTCTGCGGTTCGCCCTCCACAGCCATGCGGGTGCAGCCACCACGGCGTTGAAGCCCATCACGTAGGGCGCCGCAAAGGGCCACAGTATCCAACCGCTGAACAGATACTCAACCGACGACAAGGCTCCCCCTGGATCGAGTCCCACCGAACGTCTTGCGCGTGAGCTGCGCGCGATGATTCCCAGTGTAGCCGACGAAGTGCGCGCGTCTGCTCGACGCGCTGGTTCTGCGCGAGCCGGATCCCCGTCAGGAATCACTCCAGGTCTCTACCTGAAGGCCTGGAACGCGGTCGAACTCCCTGATGTTCGCGGTGACCATGGTGAGCCCGTGCGCGACGCATGCCGCCGCCAGCCAGAGGTCGTGCGGCCCGATCAGCGTCCCGGCAGAGGCGAGGTCCGCCCACACCTGGGCGTGCGCCCTCGCGGTGGCCAAGTCGACATCCAGGAGCGGGAAGCGTTCCAGGACACCCTCCACGAACGCGGATCGTCGTGCACGTTGGTCCGGTCGTGCGGCCCGGTGCACGCCGTGCAGGAGCTCGCTGGCCGTGACGACGGAGAGGAACGATTCCTCATCGGCGCGGCGGGCGACGTGCGGCTCGAGATCGAGCCTTCCGCGCTCCGCCTCGATGAGGATGCTCGCGTCGATCAGGACTGCCATGGATCGACCAGCTCCCCGGACGCTATCTCGCTCCGCGCAGTCTCTAGGTCGGCGGCGAACTGTGCAGCGTCATCCAGGCGGGGCAGGGCGGCCAGCATACCCGGCAGCTCTACGAGCCGCTTGCCGGATGGAAGAGGCCTGAGTTCCGCGACGGGCTTGCTGCCACGGAGAAGCACGAACGACTCGCGCCGGTAGGCTACCCGGTTGACGTAGTCCGCGAAGTGGCGGACTACCTCGGTGACGGTGAGTGCCTCAGACATCGCGCATCAACTCCAATCTGATAATCAGATTACATGATGCGACAGCCTGTGGCAACGTCGGCGGCGTCTGCGCAGAACAACTGATTCAGCAGACTGCGAGAGATGTCGTGTCATGCTGACTGCTTCTCTGTAAGAAGGTACGTCTTCTCGCAGGTTTCGTCACTACGTCTCTTCGAACCAGCGGCTGCGTGCCGAACGCCGCGAGGGCGCGCCCTGGCATATGCAGTCTGTGTAAGCCACGGCGCGGGACGTAAGTCTTACGTGCCCGCCTCCCGCGCTCACGGCTTCGCGTCGTCCTTGGCGGACCTTCCCGCAAGCCGGTAGAGCGGCCACGCGAATCCCATGGCAAGCGCTCCCACGAGATAACCAACCGGGATCGAGAACGTGCGGGCTATCCACCCGAATCCCGGTTGCCCGATCGAGCCCCCCACATCGCCAAAGAACGAATCGAGCGACAACACCGTTGCCCGTTGCGCCGACGGGATGTGCTCGTTGAGGAACGCCTGTCGCACGGGGCCCATCACACCCGACACGACCCCGAAAAGCCCGAACAGCAGCACCATCACCGCGAACGCCGCGGGGCTTCCCCCCTCCGGCGTGAGCACGCCGAGCAGACCCAGCGCCGCAACGCCGACCGCGTTCGCAACCGCTCCCCGCGCCAGCAGTCGCGCGGGGACACGCCCCCACGACGACGACGTCACGCGCCCGACGAGCGCGTTCCCGCCCACGCTGGCCAGCCCGAAGAACGCCGTGATCGCACCGGCGACCCAAACAAGGTCCGGCCGGAGACTGTAACGACGACGATGGCCTCGGGTCCGAGTTCTTCGGCCAGCAGCGGAAGCAGTGCCAGCGCGTGGCTCGATTCGATCGCCGGGATGATGCCTTCCGTGCGGCAGAGCAGCTCGAAGGCCGTCGGTGTCCTCGACGAGTGCATGCGGGAGGTTCCACTCGCCATACAGGCACTCGTAGCGAATCCCCCTGGCCTGCTCGTACTCGGGTGTGCCCGGGGCGATGTAGCGAAGCTCGAACGGCTCCATGTCCCCCCTATCTCCGGAATCCGTTCGTGACGGGAACCCGGCGGTCTTTGCCGAAGGCCTTCGTCGTGATCTTGACGCCCATCGGGCCCTGACGACGCTTGTACTCTGCCGCGTCGACCATTCCGACCACGCGTTCGACCGTGACCCGGTCGTGACCCTCCGCGACTATCTGCTCGACAGAGCTGTCCCGCTCGACGTAGAGGGCGAGGATCCCGTCGAGGCGAGCGGACTCGGCGTGGTCTACCTCAAGCGCGAGCCATGCGCCTTCCGCCAGTTCTCCATGACCTGGTCCTCTATCGCCCGCTTCATATGGAGCTGGCATCGTCCTTCCCACCACACCTCGAAGTCTGCGTCTGGGTCATCGCGCATCACCTCGAGCCAAGCATCCTGATTCTCCTGCCACTCCTCGAAGTTCCTAGGGCTCCCGATGTCGTCGATGATGAGGACCACGCCGTTCTCGCAGTTCTCGCAGTCGCGGCCCCCATCTCCACCGTTGAAGCGTTCGGGGCGCAGCGAGTACTCGTTGGGGAAGGTACGCTCGAGCATCCACGCGGCGGCGGTCCAGTTCGTCAACGCGGCGGCGCGGATCACCTGCATCGTCTGGAGCTGCGAGACGGCCCGCGCTGCCTCAGCCCGTCGGTAGAAGTCCGCGTAGGGGCGTTCGGTCTCGTCGATCAGGTCCAGTGCGTCCGCATCGCCGGCCACTGATTCAGCCGTTCTCAGCGCGCCTTCGCCTCGCTGCATCCATGAGAAGTACGTGCGTCTCCCGATGCCTGCCGCCGCGCACGCCGCACGCGTACTCACACCCATCGTAAGCCCCTCGAGGAGACGGTCGATGCGTGCGGGCTCGGCGACCACGAGCGGGACCTTGCCCATCTTGCGAAGCTGCTTGCTCATCGCGTTCGAACTCCCTTCTGATCCCCGCTCACGCCGGGAGCGAATCGGCCTCTCTCGTCTCTCATGGCTCTTCCCTTTTTGTGGATCTTGTGACACATGTGTGGGTGCGAACCCGCACTGAATAGGTTGCGCACGTCACCCCTGAGCTTGGGATACTGGCTTTTCGCGAGTCAGGAAACCGAGCCATGGAGGACGACGTGCGCACAGCCAGTCTATTGAAGCGGATATTGGGTGTCGAGAAAGTCGTGATCGAGGGCTTTGACT
>JAUXNU010000205.1 GCA_030682655.1 Actinomycetota bacterium
GCACAGCGTGTCCAATATCTTGCCCTTCTCCTTCTTCATCGCCCGCCGGTACTCCTCGGCGAGCTTCCGTGTCACCGCATGCTTCTCCGCCATCGTCAAAGGCACCTTGCTTGCGCCTCCTCGTCGTCGATCGGCCTGACGACTGCGACGCTACACTTTTCGACGACATCTTTACGTGAGGCAACGAATCGGCTTGGACGACATTTCTGGTGAGGCAACTCGCCCCATCCCAAAATCCCGCAAACTCAGGTACTCTTGACTTGCCGCCACTGTGAGCAATCGAGCGCCTAGCGCTTCTTGAAACGACGCTTCAGACTCCTCGAACGCCGAGGGCATCACGGAAGGATGACCGACTTGAGTCCCACTCCCAACCCCCGCGCCGCACAGCGAAAGACCAAAGCCACCGCGGCTGATGACGCGACACTGGCCCGTTGGAGCCGCCTGGCCGAGGCCAGCAGCAGCCTCGACCCCGAGCTCTACTCCAAACACGACGTCAAGCGCGGGCTGCGCGACGTCAGTGGCCGGGGCGTGCTCGCCGGCCTGACGCAAATCGGCGACGTCGTCGGCTCTGCCCCCGGCCCTGACGGACAGCCCGCGCCCGTTCCCGGACAGTTGATCTACCGCGGTATCAACATCACCGATCTCGTCGACGGCTTCGTTGCCGAAGAACGCCTCGGCTACGAAGAGACGTGCTACCTGGTCCTCTTTGGCAAACTGCCCAACCGCAAGGAGCTGCAGCTCTTCCAGGAACACCTCGCTTCCCAGCGCAAGCTGCCGCGCAGCTTCGTCTACGACGCGATTCTCAGGATGCCGAGCCGCGACATCATGAACGCGATGGCACGCAGCGTCCTGTCGCTGTACGTCCTGGACAAGCGTCCCGACGACACGTCCGTCGAGAACATCCTGCGCCAGAGCATCCAGTTGATCTCAACCTTCCCCATGCTCGCCGTCTACGCCTACCAGACCTACGCGGACGAGTACCTGCGCAAGGGCCTCGTCATCCATCGCCCGGTCGCGCACCTTTCGACAGCCGAGAACATCCTGCACATGCTCCGGCCCAACAGCCGCTACACGCCTCTGGAAGCCCAGGTGCTCGACCTGGCCCTCGTGCTGCAGGCAGAGCACGGCGGCGGCAACAACTCGTCGTTCACGGCGCACGTCGTATCGTCGAGCGGCACCGACACCTATGCCACCGTCGCCGCAGCGCTCGGCTCGCTGAAGGGCCCCCGCCACGGCGGCGCCAACCTCAAAGTCGTCCAGATGTTCGAAGACATCCAGGCAACGGTACAGGACTGGAAGGACGACGACGAGATTGAAGACTACCTGGTCAGGCTCTTGAACAAGCAGGCCTTCGACCAGACCGGTCTCGTCTACGGCATGGGTCATCCGGTCTATTCGATCTCCGACCCACGCACGCTCATCCTCCGCGAGTTCGCCGAGGTCCTCGCCAAAGAGAAGGGCCTGTCCGAGGAATTCCAGCTGCAGGCGAAGGTAGAGATGCTGGCCCCGGCCGTCATCGGCAAGAAGCGGACGGTCTACAAAGGCGTCAGCGCGAACGTGGACTTCTACTCCGGGTTCGTCTACCGGATGCTGGGAATCCCGCAGGAGCTGTTCACGCCGCTGTTCGCGATCTCACGCATCGTAGGCTGGAGTGCGCACCGCATCGAGGAGATGTCGAACGCCAGCAAGATCATCCGGCCGGCGTACAAGAGCGTGGCATCCAAGAGCGAGTACGTCGCCTTGAAGAACCGCCGCTAGGTCCCGACGGATCGGGGGAACCGGGATGAAGGCCGTCGTCGTGTACGAGTCGCTGTGGGGCAATACCGCCGCGGTAGCACGTGCGATCGCCGAAGGCATAGGACCCGACGCGCGTGCCCTCTCTACGGCAGAGGGCACACCCGAGACGATGTCCGATGCCGACCTGGTCGTGGCGGGCGCGCCTATCCTTGGCTTCAACCTGCCCACGGAAAGCATGCGCTCGAGCATCGGCAAGGATCCCCGACACGCAGCCCAGTCCCCGCCAGACCTTTCGCATCCCTCGATGCGCGCATGGCTTGGCAGTCTTCCCGCGGGCCATGGTCTAGGAGCCGCATTCGAGACGCGCATCTGGTGGTCACCCGGCAGCTCGGCGAGGAGGATCGACGCCTCGCTGACGCGAGCCGGCTACTCACGGGCCACCGCCCCTCAACGATTCATCGTCACGGGTGCCTACGGGCCCCTGAAGGACGGCGAGATCGAGCGCGCTCGCTCGTGGGGAAGGGACCTCGCTGCGGCCGTCACCCCTGAGGCATCGACCGCTTAGGACCCCATGTCACCGTCTGGCGATTGCGTTGTGCCCAGGAACGCCTTCTCTCGCCCGTTGGTCGGGTACTTGCTACCTCACGGACGGTTCGATGCCGAACTGACTAGTGGAACAGAATCGCAGCACATCCCGACCCGACGGAGCTCAGAACAGGCCCACCATGCCCCACTCAACGGAGTCTCCTGCAACTGATGAGTTCTCCTCTCACCCCAATCCCCGTATGGCCGCTGAGTCGAGGGTGCAAGCCACGAAACGTCGGCTCACGGCCTGGGTCGCAGGCGGAATGGCGATTGCAGGCCTTGCCGCGATGCCGCTCCTCATCTTCGGTCCTTCAGTCGGCCTGCCGCCGAGTCCCATCGGGGTGCTTTGGACGGTGGCACTCTTCATCTTCGCGCAGGCATGTGCATTCGTGCTGGCAAGCGTCCCGGGGCGCATTGTGGCAGCCACGCTGCTGTCGGCCGGACTCCTCACCGCCGTTCCCGTGGCCTTCCCCTTTCTCATGCCCGACAACCAGACATTCGCGGTCCCCACGCTCATGTTCGCGTCGATTCCCGTGCTCCTCGTGGCCATTGTCCTTGGCTCGAAGTGGGCGCTCGCCGCAGCGTCGCTCGCTGCAGTTGGCCTGCTGGCTCTCGCGCCGTGGCTGGTTGCGAAGGGAGCTGCGGAGCACCTTGTCGCACCTACAGTCATGCTCGTCATCCTGACGATCATCTCGGTCTCCGTGGCTCAGACCGAGTCGCGCCTGCAGACACTGACCGATCAGCGGGCCCGGGAGCTTGAAGACACCAACGCCGAGCTGGTACGAGCGGCACGGGTCAAGAGCGAGTTCCTTTCGAACATGAGCCACGAGCTGCGAACCCCGCTCAACTCGATCATCGGGTTCTCGGGAACGCTCTTTGGCGAACTCGCGGGACCCATAACCGAGGAACAGCGCATCCAGCTCTCGATGATCGACAACTCCGGTCGCCATTTGCTCGAGCTCATCAACGGCCTGCTCGATTTCTCGCGCATCGAGGCGGAAGCGCCGGAGCTCACGATCGACGACGTGGATCTTCAAGCGCTGTGCCAGAATGCGCTGAACATGGTGCGCCCGATGGCCGACGCGAAGGGCCTGACCCTCGAGTCCTCGTACTCCGACTCGGTCGCGCGAGTACGGACCGACCCGACGCGGCTCACCCAAATTCTCCTGAACCTTCTCGCCAACGCGGTCAAGTTCACGGACAGCGGATCGGTTCGCCTGGACGTCTCCAGATTAGGTCCCGAGTGCGTGTTGTCCGTGAGCGATACCGGCTGCGGCTTCCCGGAGGTCGAACGCGAGCGCATCTTCGAGCCCTTCTACCAGGTGAGGCCACTCGAAGGCGGCAAGACCAGCGGCACGGGGCTCGGGCTCAGCGTGTCGCACCAACTCGCCGGGGCACTCGGCGCGCGGCTTGAGGCAGAAAGCACCCCCGACGAAGGCTCGACATTCCGCCTCCTTCTTCCCGTAGAGGGCCCTCCCCGGTAGCCCGTGCTTCGCGTTGCCCGTCGCGACCGAGCCCACAGACTACCCCTGCGAATCACGCGCGAAACCGCTAGGATAGGCGGGGAAGTCCTACTGGGAGGGGCACCGTCAGATGCGCGCCAACATCGTGTTCACGCTCACCGGCCCGGACAGGGTCGGCATCGTCGAAGAGGTCACCGGCGCTCTCCTGGAAGCAGACGCCAATGTGGAGACAAGCCGCATGGCCCGCCTGGGCGGTGAGTTCGCGATTCTCATGTTGCTCACTGTGCCCGAAGCAAGACGAGACGAGGTGGAATCCGCCCTCGCCTACCTTGGCGAGCAGGGGTACACGATCACGACCAGGCCTGCCGGCAAGGCGGTAGGTCAGATCCCGGCGGATCGACACACCCACAAGATCCTGG
Source organism: Actinomycetota bacterium (assembly GCA_030682655.1). Lineage (NCBI taxonomy): Bacteria > Bacillati > Actinomycetota > Actinomycetota bacterium. The sequence goes on from JAUXNU010000205.1 coordinate 4,205, forward strand.
TCGAGGGAGCTGATCACGAGGGCATCATCCATGAGATCGCCCAGGGTCTGTCCCAACGTGGAATCAACATCGAGTCCATGGAAACAGGAACCACACGCGCGCCCGTGAGCGGAACGCCGCTGTTCACGATGACCGCACTCGTGGCTGTCCCTCCGGAGGTCGACGCCACAGATTGGTGCGATGCGGTGGTATCTGCCGGTCAGTTGGCCAACGTGGACGTCACCATCTCGCCCGCGGACTCTCCGGGTCAGGGGTAGCGCGCCGACTCCGGTCGCTACGCACCCACGGCAGCTGCAAGAGCAGCTGCCACTATCTCACCCTCACCCGGCAGCAGTGTGCGCGCATCTAGCAGCAGGCGGTCCTCGGCGATGCGCGCGACCACGCAGGGCTCGCCGAGACGCAACCGCGACTCGAGCTCCACGACACCGATCTCGCGCGGCGTGATTGCGACGACGACCGTGGGGATGTCGGCGGTCGGCAGTGCTCCCCCGCCTGCGCGCGAGGCGCCATCGGCGAGCTCGACCCCAAGCCGCTCGCCGCATGCCGCCGCGATGGCGCCCGCGAGCGCGCCCGCGCGCTCGCGGACCTCGGACACCGGCGCGGAGAGCATCGCCAGCGTCGGAATGTCTCGGGCCGCCCGCGCCGGGTCCAGGTACGCGCGCAGCGTAACCTCGAGGGCAGCGAGCGTCATCTTGTCGAGCCGCAGCGCGCGCGCCATCGGGTGCGCCTTCAGCCGCGAGATGATGTCGTGGCGTCCCGCGAGAAGGCCGGCCTGCGGCCCGCCCAGCAGCTTGTCGCCAGAGCACGACACGAGTGCCGCCCCCTGCGCGATCGACTCGCCCACCGTGGGCTCGTAGGGAAGCCCCCACTTGCGCAAATCGACGAGCACGCCGCTCCCCTGGTCCTCGAATACCGGAATGCCGTGCGGAGCGCCGAGCTCCACGAGCTGGCCGAGCGTGACCTCCTCAGTGAAGCCGACCACTCGGAAGTTGCTGGAATGCACTTTGAGAAGCAGGCGCGTCTCGGGCGTGATCGCCACTTCGTAGTCGCGCAGGTGCGTCTTGTTCGTGGTCCCGACCTCGACCATCTTCGCTCCGGACTCCGCCATGATGTCGGGGATACGGAACGACCCGCCGATCTCCACGAGCTGCCCGCGGGAAACGATCGCCTCTCCCCCGCGCGCGAGCGCCGCGATGCCGAGCATGACGGCGGCGGCGTTGTTGTTGACGGCCATGGCAGCCTCAGCGCCGGTGAGTCTGCAGATGAGCCCCTCCACATGCACGTGGCGCGACCCCCGCTCCCCGCCCTCGATGTCGTACTCGAGCGTCGAGTAGCCCGAGGCTATCTCGGCGACCGCGGCGGTAGCCTCGGCGGAAAGCACCGACCGGCCAAGGTTAGTGTGCACGATGACCCCGGTCGCATTCACCACGCGCCGCAGCGACCTCTGCGCCTTGAGCGCGAGCAGCGCGATCGCCTCGCGCACGAGGGTCTCCTCGGCCAGGTCGATCTCGTGTCCGGCGAGTACGCGGGCGCGCGCGGACTCAATCGTCTCGCGCAGCGCATCGAGCACGAGTTGGCGCGGATGCGCCTCAAGTGCGGCTGTGACCAGCGGGTGTTTGAGCGCCTCGTCGACCTTGGGCAGACGGCGCAGGGTTTCCTGGATGTCCATGGTGCGATTCTACCGCGTACGTCGGGGTCGGCGCATCGCCGGTCAGGCGGCCACGACTAGCCGATCGTCACGATGTCGTCATCGCCGAGCACGGCCTCGACCGTGCCGGGCATCGTACCCACCTCGCCGACAGCGAGCCTGTCGGCGAGGCCCAGGAAGTCAAGGCACGTCCCGCAAGCTTCGACAACGACGCCGTTCTCGGCCAGAAGGCGCAGGTCGTCAAGTGATTCCGAGTCCTCGCACGCGAGGCGCACGCCGCCGTTGGCGAGCGTGACCGCCGCAGGCCTGTCGGCGCTGCGCGCGACCGAGTAGATGAAGTTGCGCATCAGCGCGCGACCGAGTTCGTCGTCGCCGCAGCCGATGGTGTCGCTCGTGATGAGCAGCCGCTTCGCCACGTCAGTCCCCCTCTACTACGACGATCCGGCCCGGATCGCCCGCTTCCATCCGTCCCACGCACGAACCCGTCTCCCCGCGCGACGCCAGCTCGCCAAGGAGCGCCTCGACCCGCTCGGGCGCGACGGCCATGAGCAGTCCACCGCTCGTCTGCGGGTCGGCGAGCACGCCCTTCCACGCATCGTCGGCCGGGCCCCAGTCAACGTCAGCGTCGAGCGACGCTATCACGTCCTCGGTCCGCCCCGGTCGAACGCCCTGCCGCGAGTACTCGAGCGAGCCCTCGAACACGGGCACCTCGCGCAGTATGACGCGCGCCGACACACCCGACCCGCGCGCCATCTCGCGCAAATGGCCAAGGAGCCCGAACCCGGTCACATCGGTTGCCGCGTTCACGCCTACCGCGAGCATGGCATCGGCGGCGGCCAGGTTGAGACGCGCCATCGACTCGATGACCTCGCGGAGCGAGTCCTCGGTCTCGAGATCTCGCTTGAGCGCCGTGTTCAGCACGCCCACGCCGATGCTCTTCGTGAGCACGAGCTCATCCCCCGCCTGCGCGCCCACGTTGCGCACCACGCGATCGGGATCAGCGGTCCCCATCACCGAAAGGCCGTACTTGGGCTCCACATCGTCGATCGTGTGCCCCCCCACGATGACGACTCCCGCCTCGGCACATGTATCCGCGCCCCCGCGCAGGACCTCGGCGATGACCGCCGCGTCCATGTTGCACGGCCAGGCGAGAAGGTTCATCGCCGTGAGGGGTTTGCCGCCCATCGCATAGATGTCGGACAGCGCGTTGGCCGCCGTGATGCGTCCGAAGTCATACGGGTCGTCCACCATGGGCGTGAAGAAGTCCACAGTGAGCAGAACGGCAGTGTCGCCAAGGAGATACACCGCGGCGTCGTCGGACGTCTCGAAGCCCACCATCAGGGCATCAGACTCTCCGGGTTTCAGCGTACCGAGAACGGCCTTGAGGTCCTCCGGACCCCATTTGGCCGCTCAACCGGCTTTGCTGGACAGCTGTGTGAGACGCACGTGGTCCACTGCGCGGCCGGCCTTTCTCGAAGATCGGGGGTCTAGAGTGACTTCAGGTGCTCGAACGACTCATCGGACGGGAACGGGTCGACGGGCAGGCTGAAGAGGAAGCCTTGCCCGTACTGCACACCCATCTCTCGCAGGGTCTTCAGCTCCTCGACTGTCTCGATTCCCTCGGCGACGAGGTTCACGCCTATCTTGTCAGCGAAGCTCACGAGACTCCCCATGAGACTCGCTCGAACCTCGTCGCTGTCGCACCCACGAACGAGTGAGAGATCGATCTTGAGCCACTCGGGGTGCACTTCGGCAAGGCACTGGAGCGAGCCGTATCCGGCGCCCGCATCATCGACGGCGACATGGAACCCGAGCGCCCGAAGATACTCAAGGGTCGAGCGGAACGCGGGGAAATCGGTGATCGCGCTTCGCTCTGTGATCTCGAGGACGATCCGGTCCGGAGTGATGTGAGACTGCGCGAGCAGCGAGGTCGTCATGATCTCGCGCAGTTCGGGGTCGGCGACCGCGTCGGGCTCGATGTTGAGGAAGAGCAGCCGTCCGGCAGGCATGCTTTCGGCAGCCTCAAGCGCCTTCTTGCGGCACAGCCGCTCGAGCCGCAAGACGAGGTCGGCATCGTAGGCGATCTTGAAGAGCTTGTCGGGGCGTTCGAACTCGCTGCCCTCGGGCCCGCGAGAGAGGGCCTCGTAGCCGATGATCTCCATCGTGTGGATATCGAGCAGCGGGTGCACCACGGTGCGAACCGCCCCGTCGGCGATGATTTCGCGAAGCGCCTCACAGCGCGCGTCGGCGTCCTGCGCCTCACGGTTGCCCGAGTCGGAGAGAGCCTGGTCCAATCCTTCATGTACGAGGCGCTCAAGACGCGTGTTCTCGACGAACGCGATCGTGGAAGCGCCGACGTAGCATCCGAACTTGCGGAACAGGGCCGTCTCCATCTTGGTGGATAGCTCCTCGCGCACACTGTCCTCGACCTTGCGCACGATCATCTGCCGCGCATCCGGGTCCATCTTCACACTGTTGCGCGGTGGCGAGAGCACCACGACGAATGCATTGCCCGAGATCATGAGCTCGGCCACGATGTCGGAGTCACGCAAGACGGTGCCCGTGATGCGCTCGAGCGCGCCCGCTACCTCGCGCATAACGTCGTCAAAGACCTTCCAGCCGTAGATCTCCTCGATCTTGGAGTAGCGCACGACGTTGACGGCAAGCAGAGACACCTCGCCGCGCTCCTCGAGCAGCATCTGGATGCGGGGAAACAGCAGTGGGGTCGTGGGCAGACCTGTGACGGGATCGAAGAGCAGCTTGCGAATCTCCGGGTGTGCCTCGATCGCCTCGGCGAACTCGAGCCAGGACTCAAGCAGGAAGCTGTGCGTCCCAGAGTTGGACGAGTGGTCCATGGAGTTCTCCCCGTCGAATGGTGGTCTCCTTCGGCACGAGTCTACCATCACCTGCGCCAAGACGAGACTCTACGCGTATGTGAGTCTCAACCCGACCGCGCCGCCTGCATCGAGCGGAACGCCGAAAGAGACGCCGGAAACGCTGACCGGCGCCCCTCCACGCACGTCGGATATCGCGGAGACAGTGCGGTCGAAACTGAGGCCCGCAGTGAGCTTGACCGGGGAGTGGTTGAGAAGGAGGACGATATCGTCGGCCTCCCCGGCAAAGAGCGCCACCTCGACGGACGGTTGATCGCACTCGGCAGGCGCGCCGCAGCCCGCTGCCCGGGCCACCGCTCCGTACACCGTGCGAAGCATCGCGCTCACAGGTCCCGGTGTCGCCCACGGATCTCCCTGGGCGATCGCGCGCTCGACGGGAAGTGCCACGTACACGGCACGTCCTTGGCCAAACTGGTTCATGGTCAGAAGCGGGCTGCCTTTGGCATCGGTCGCAACGACCGTAGCGCCGCTGGCGCCAAGCAACGCGAACCCGGGCACCTCGAGCGCCACGTCGAAAGCGGCCAGCGGGCCAAGGACGTCCGGCTGCGCTACCCGGCAACTGATCTCGTCACGACCGCCTCCGTCGCCAAGGAATTCGATGCCGAAGAGCTCCCGCACCGCCGGGTGGGCCTCAGTGCCGCCGTAGGACAGCACGAGCGAGCCGCCGCCTTGGACGAATGCCCCAAGCCGCTCCCAGGTAGAGTCCTCAAGGTTGGCCACCGAGGGGACCACGAGCACGCTGTATGCGCCGAACTCGTCGCTCTCGCGGGCGACCGTCACCGGCAAATGCGCCTCCTTGGCGGCGATGTACGCCTGGAGACACGCACGGGCATCGTACAGGCCCGCAAGGTTCGGCAGCGGCGCGTAGCGCTCGGAGGGAATCATGATCGCGGTGCGCTCCTGCAAGAGCGAGTAGCGACGCAGGTCCACCCGAGCGGCGACTCGCGAGAACGCCGCGACCTCGCCGTAGGCCGCCTTCGGGGTTCCGTCGGCGTCGACGACACCCAGCAGGACCTCGAAGGGGTCGCGGAAGTACGGCTCGCGGCGCTCGGTGTCGAGATCGCGGAAGCGTCGCAGCATCACCCCGGCAGCCCGGTTCATGAGTCCCGAGTACAGCGCTCCGCGGACGTGGGAGGCCTCCTCGGCATGGGACTGGTCAAGCGAGAGCACGCCCACGTCGTCGAGCAACACGGGGAGATTCCGTGCGGCCGATCGCAGCAGGAAGGAGTCGAGATAGGTGGAGGGCCCGGTGGACAGCGGACCTTCGGCGGCGTAGGCCCGGTATGCCGAGGTCACATGGCTGACCGCGATCTCGCAAGCGTCGATCGCGCCGCGCGGGTCCACGCCGGTATGGCGATAGAGCGCCTCCGGATCGACCGAGATCATGATCGGCCGGTCCGGATCGACCTCGCGCACCGCATCGCGCATCGTCGAGACCCACGCCTCGAGCGCGGCAGCGGACCCAAAGCCCGAGCAAAACGCCTCGTTGGTCAGGTCCCACGCGAAGACGGCCGCGTCGGAGCGAAAGCGATTGACGACCTTCTGGACCAGCGCCACTTCGCGCTGGATCAGGTAGCTGTCGGTGCGTGGGTCGCGCTTCTTGCCCCACGGCACATCGAGAAGTTCGGCAAGGCGGTCATCGGCGAAGAAGCACACGATGACCTGCAGCTTGTGGGTGCGGGCACTGTCGATGAGCACCTGCAGCCGCTCCACCGCATCCTCGTTGTACTGGCCGACCTGCGGCTCGATCACCTTCCAGGAGACGTAGAGCCGCACGAGTGCCATACGCGCCTCGTGCATAGCGGCGAAGTCCTCGTCGGGATCGCGAGCGTACCAGTCGCCCCAGCTTTGTGTTTCCGCGTCGAGCGGATAGTAGTTCGCGCCGACCGGGAACAGCGCGTTGCGGCGTGGCGTCTTGCCCGGAGGGGTCGGCTGAGCGGCCTCCACCGTGGGCTTGACGACCGGTTCCGCCTTCTTGGGGGCGGCAGCCTTCACCGGCTCCTCGGCGAACTGCTTGCGAGTGGTGCGACGGTCCTGCGATCCCTTGCGGGTCGGCATCCTCTACGACCTCCCCTCGGTGAACGAGTCGTAGAGCTGCCAGAACAGGCCCTGCCTGCGCGTATCGTGATATGCCGCCCGGCGGATCTCCCAGATCGCCTCGGCGTGACGCCCCTCGGTAAGAAGCACCGCCGCGAGCCCGAAGCGCGCGCGTACGCACGAGGGATCGAGCGCGATCGCGGTCGAGTACGCCTCGGCCGCCTGCGAATACCGCTGCAGGCCAAGGAGCGCCTCTGCGTACAGCACGTGCGGCATCGGCTGCTTGGGGACAGCACGCGCCAGCGCGGCGAACACCCGGGCCGCACTGCGGGCGAGCCCGGAGCGCTTGGAAAACGACACGCCCAGGCAGTAGACCGCGGTCGGGGTGCGCGTGGAGATCGACAGCGCGCGCAGCGAGCACGCCATGGCCTCGTTGACGGCCTCCTGCTTCAGATAGAGGTATGCAGCCAGACCGAGCGCATCCGCATCTTCGGGATCCTCGTCGAGCACGAGACGGATGAGATCGGCCGCCGCGAAGAAGTCCTCCTCGTAGGCGAGGGCGCCCGCGGCATCCAGGCGCGCCTTGCGACTGGCCGGGACCTCGGCCGGATCGGGTGCGGGGTTGCCGTCGTCGTATATGCCGGCGAGCGCAAAGAACAGGTCGTCCTGGCTCGGATCGAGCTCTCCCGCCTTGCGGAATCCAGGAAGGGCGGTGGACATGCCTTCCTTCTGGAGCGCGGCAACCGCCAGGTTGTACATCGCACGCGCCTCACTCGGGCTCAGTTCGAGCGCCCGGCGCCAAGCTTCGATCGCCTCATCGTCAAAGGCCGCCGAGGAGAACGCCTCCCCCAGCTGGACATGGGCGGTAACGAGGTCGGGCTCGACCTCGGCCAGCTCGTGCCAGACCAGGATCGACTGGTCCCACATCCCGCCGCGACGGTCGTACGCAAGTCCGAGCGCGAGGAACGCAGGCGAGCACGATGGGTCTATCTCGATCGCGCGCGACGCGTACGTGATGGCCTCGTCGTAGAAGTCGCCGGCAAGCATGAGTTCGGCAAGCAGGCAGTGGACCCGCGGGTCGCGCTCGTCGATGCGGAGCGCCTGGAAGCACGCGTCCACGGCAGGCTGCACGTGACCCTGGCGGGCGAGGCCTTCGGCAAGCGCGATCTGCTGGGAGCGCTCGGCCACTACGCACCCCCCAGCTTGTCTCGAGCGATTCGGGCGACGAGCTTGAGCGCGCTCTCGGCACCACGCACCACTCCGTTGGCGCCGACCTCCTTGGCGAGACCGGTGTCGGCGACGAAAGGTCCGCCGCACGCGAGCATGATGACACCCTCGTGTCCGGCGGTCTCGAACATCTCGCGAACGCGCGCTACCGCGCGGGCAGTGGCGATCATCTCGGCACAGACGATGACGAGTCGCGAGCCGGTCTCTTCGAGCCGCTCGAGAAACTCGGCCGGACGAACGTCCACACCAAGGTCGACGACACGATGACCGGCGTCCTTCAGCGCAGCGCCGATGATGTTCTTGGAGATGCTGTGGTGGTCGCGATGCATCGAGCCGATGAGCACGGTCACGCCCGTGTCCTGCGCTGTTGCCGGCGGCGTCACGAATGACGTGATCTGCTCGGCCACGACCGACGCCTGCGTGAAGGTGTACTCGTCGATGGCACCCGATGCCCACGCGCCGCCGAGGAGCGACATCGCCGGCGCGAACAGCTGGTCGAACAGGTCGACCTGGGCTACCCCCGATGACCGCGCCTTCTCGATAACACCGATCGCGCTGGCCGGGTCCTGGCTCACGAACGCCTGATAGAGGCGCGCTGCAGCGTCATCTGCCACAGGCGGCACACCTCCCGGCTGTCCCCGTCGAGTCAGCTGTCACGTCTTTGGCCATCCTGTCATCTCTGAGGGCGAGCGGGCACGCGAACTCCCGCGATGCTTCCCGCCGCCGCGACTCTTCTGGTAGCGGTGGTGGGAGTCGAACCCACACGGCCCGTGGGCCAGGGGCTTTTAAGGCCCCCTCCTGTACCAATTCGGATACACCGCCCCGCTGCTTGACACCCGACATGGAACTTATCGGCCCAATCGTGCCCGAACGCAGCATCACGGCCGCTCATTGGCGCTGTCCGAAGGTGTCGAGCAGTATCCCATACAGTATGTCGTGCTCGCTGACGCGCGTCGAATCCAATCCTGCCAAGGAGAGCGCGGTTGCCAGGATGATCGTGCCGGCCACGATGACCGGCGCCCGCCCCGGATGGAGGCCGGGGACCTGCATACGCTCGGCGAGCGGCAGCGATGACAACATGTCGACCATCTCCGAGAGGTCCGACCCCGCTAGCATCGATCCGTGCACCAGCGCGGAATCGTACTCCGCGAGCCCCATTTGGATGGCCGAAAGCGTCGTCGCCGTTCCCGCCAAGGAGATCATCGCGCTTGCACGCTCGCGCGCAGCATCGAAGAAGGGGCGGATCTCCGATACGGCGTATGCCCACGCCTCGTCGAGCTCGGCCGGTGCCGGTGGGTCCGAGCGCAGGAACATCTCGGTGAGCCGGCGCGAACCGACGTCGACCGAACGAGCCTGCTCGACTTGAGCCGAACGTACACCACCTCGCACGCGTGAATCGCCCAAGATGAGCTCGGTCGATCCGCCGCCGACGTCGACAACGAGTAGCCCTTTGCCCGGGAACGAGTAGGCAGCCCCCTCGAATGAGAGGCTCGCCTCGCGGTCCCCGGACACGATCTCGGGTCGCACGCCCGCGGCTTCAAGCCGTCCCAGAAACTCCTCGCCGTTGGCGGCATCACGTGACGCGGACGTGGCGATGGCGCGATGCGCCTCGACGCCGAGCTCGCCCATGCGCGCTGCGTAGCGGGCCATCACGTCTGCAACGCGGTCCATTGCCTCGTCCGAAAGCCGCCCGGTGACGGTCAGCCCCTCGCCAACGTGCGTGATGTCGGTCGAGCGCTCGACCTCCACGATCGCATCACGGGACACGTCGGCGACGAGCAGCCGGACGGTCACGGTGCCGATATCGATCGCCGCAAGGCGGCGTGTTTCCTCGGCCATCAGGGTCCCCACTCTTCGCCAGCCGTCCCGACGAGAGACGCGCACCGGTCGTCGGGACACTCAGCATCTATCTGCCCAAGGACGGCCTCCCCTATCGGATCGGCGATTCCCGCGAGAAACGCCGCGACATGCGCATGCAGGCATTTGATCGCAAGCGGGTCTCTTTGTCCGGCGATGCCTACCGGCGAGCAAGGGTCCGTCCCTGCCAGGGAGCGGCGGAAGCGGTACTCCGCATCAGCATCGCGCATTGCGCCGGCCCGGACAGGGTCTGCAGCGAGCCTTCGCGTCCACGCCGCCACTTCGCCCGAGGACTCCAGCGCCCCGACACGCTCGACCAGCCAGGGGCAAGTGAGCCAGTACAGGGTCGGGAACGGTGTTCCGTCGTCAAGCAGAGGCGACGACGAGATGACACTCGGGCGGCCGAATCCGCAGCGGACATATGTGGACCAGGGGCCGCGCGGGGCGCGTCCGACCTGCGCTTCCACGAGCGCCCCATCGCGAGCGTCGGCGCCTGTGCTCGGCGCGTGCAGATCGATCACTCCCCGACGCCGAACAGCACGTCCAGCACCCGCGGCCATATCCCGTCGCGGGTCGCAGTGGCCTTCGCCGGCGTATCCGGGTCCAGCGTCGGTGTCGCCTCTTCGCCGTCCATGACGACGTACAGGTTCTCGCCTTGCTTCACCAGGCCGAGGCTCTCGCGTGCGACCTGCTCTACCCCTTCCGGCGTCTTGAGCCGATCGACCTGGGCCCGGAGTTTCTGGTTGCGTTCCTGGAGTCCCTCGAGTTCCGTCTCGAGCCGGGCTTTCTCGCGCTGCTCGCGGTATTGGACCTTCGCAACCGGGTAGTACGACCACACCGCCACTGCAAGCAGCGCGACAACGACGAGGGGAGCAAGAACGACCCGCCGGCGGCGGATCTGTGCCTTCGTGGGACGGGACCGACGCGCAGGTGTGGCGGGCTTGGATGTGCGGGAGCGTGCCGAGGACGACCGCGCCCGAGACCCGGTGGTCTGGCGCGATCTCGCTGTAGCCCCTTGCCGCGTAGCTCTCTTCGGTGCCATGACCAGAAGACGTCCTGTGTGAAGGCCAGCGATGTGTGGGGAGACAAGCGTCTCCTCCGCGGCGATAGTACCACATCGCAGAGACGATTTCACCTCGATGTAAGGTCGAGGTCTAGGTAGTTGGGCCACGCTGGCGGCTACGCCCGGGGCACCTCGCGCACGAGGATCAGATCGGTACCCCCGGGAACCCCGCGGGCTACACCAGCGGTCACGGCCACCTTCTCGCCGGCGGCCACCGCACCGGCGTCCCGCACTGCGGCGAGCAGCGACTGGAGCGTGTTGTCCTCGGCAGGCGCGACCGGAGCCACGACGGAGCGTACGCCCCAGACCACGGCAAGCCGACGGGCCACCACTTCGGACGGCGTGACGGCAACGACCGGTGCGCCGGGCCGGTTTCGCGCCACCGCCAGTGCGGTCGCACCTGATTGCGTTGCGGTCACGATGGCAGAAAGCCCCAGGTCATCGGCGAGTTCGCACGCCGCGGCGCTGACGGCGCGGGTGACATCGGTGAGCGCCGAGGTGCGCCTGCGATCGCTCCCGCGCCCGCTCAGAGACTCCTCGGCGGCTGCGGAGATTCGCGCCATCGTCTCGACGCTCTTCACAGGATAGGAACCGATCGCGGTCTCGGCCGAGAGCATGACCGCGTCGACCCGGTCGAAGATGGCATTGGCCACGTCCGACGCCTCGGCCCTTGTGGGCCTCGGCGACGTCGTCATCGACTCGAGCATCTGGGTCGCGACAATCACCGGTGTGCCGGAGTCTCTGCACGCATCGATGATGCGACGCTGCAGAACGGGAACCTCCTCCGGAGATGTCTCCACGCCCAGGTCACCACGCGCCACCATCACGACGTCGGCGGTGGCGACTATCGCCGCGATCTCATCGGCCGCCTCGTGCTTCTCGATCTTGGCGACGATGGGCACGGGCGAAGCGCCCATGAGCTCACGGAGCCGGGAGACGTCATCGGCACTGCGCACGAAGGACTGTGCGATGAGGTCCACGCCGACCTCGAGGCCCCAGGCCAGCACCTCGCGGTCGTAGCCGGTTATCGCGTCTATGCCGAGGTGCACGCCTGGGACGTTGACGCCCTTGTGGCTGGAAAGCGCGCCACCAACGACAACGTCGGTCTGCACCGCGCCGTCACCGAGGCCGGACACACGCAGCTCGATGCGGCCGTCGTCGAGCATGATGCGGTCTCCGATGCTCAGATCGTCCACAAGCCCGGCGTATGTCATGCACGCCCGGTGACTGTCGCCGGTGCACTCTCCGGGCAGCAGCTCGAAGCAGTGGCCGGGCTCGAGGGAGGTTCCTGCGGCCATAGCTCCGACGCGCATCTTGGGTCCCGGCAGGTCCAGCATGACCGCCACGTGCGCGCCCGCCCTGCCTGCAGCCTCCCTGACGGCGACAAGCCTCGCCCCCAGCTCGGAGATATCCGCGTGCGAAGCGTTGAGTCTGGCGACATCGACTCCGCCGGCGATGAGAGCATCGAGTGTGGCGGGGGCGTCACTCGCCGGACCGATGGTGGCGACGATCTTGGTGCGCCTCACGCCCTCCCCCTCTCGTTCGCGCAGTCCAAGCCCTATTCTTGCCCGCTTCTTGGGAGACGAACCATCTGGATCGCGTCGCCCTGACGGCGCACGGTCAGCTCCTCGCGAGCGAGCCTGTGAACAGCTGTTCTCAGGTTGCCGTATAGCCGCTCGACCCCGCGCGGATCGGTGACGACAAGCACGGCCCGGTCACCACCTGTGAGCACGTAGCGAACCAGCCGGGTCGCCGCACCTCGCGGCGAGGGGAAGGGCACGGTCATCTCGCGCGCATCGCGCGCCCATTCCTCCGGAGGTTCGATTCGCGGGGTCCACCGATTGACGTCCGCGACCAAGATGATCGCCCTCTTGCGTTTGGCGGGGTCGGCTTCCATGCTCGTGACGATGTGCAGGCGCACATCGAAGCCCTGGATCGCAGCGCCGCGGGCGAGGTAGGCCCAGTCCATGGTGCCGTCGTCGTCCAGGAGCATGACGACTTTGTCGGTCACACGCACGGCCAGCTCGGTGAGCAGGCGCGACAGCCCCATTCCGCGCCGGGGGGTGAAAGTCACAACCGCGAGGTCGTAGCGTTCGCCGTGAAGCAGATCCTCCACCATGCCCTGCCTGATGGTGAGCTTCGGCGAATCGGCTACGTCGCTCTCGAGCAGCCGCCGCAGCATGCCCGAAGACGGTTCGAGCGCGGTCACGCTTCCCGCGCGCTGCAGAAGCGGCCTCGTGAGCAGACCGGTCGCGGCACCTACTTCGAGGACGGCGCTGCCTTCCGGGACTTCGTCGAGCAGGGCGCTGACAAGGCGTGGGAAGACCCGCTCGGAGCCGAAGTCGATATCGTAGTTGTTCGCCAGCAGCTCACGCCTGGCAAGTGCGCCATCGAGGGGGACTCCGTAGGCATATGGGGCATCATCGGAATCGATTTCGCCTTGTGAGCCATCCCTGTTCATATGACCGGAGAATCTCCTGTCTCGGCTAGCTGATGTTGTAGAACGCGTCCATACCCGGGTAGACAGCGGAGTCGCACAGCTCCTCTTCGATTCGGATGAGCTGGTTGTACTTCGCGACACGATCGGAGCGCGCCGGAGCTCCGGTCTTGATCTGCCCCGCGTTCACCGCCACCGCGATGTCGGCGATGGTCGTGTCCTCGGTCTCTCCCGACCTGTGGGAGATCACGCACGTGTACCCCGCGCGCTTTGCCATCTCGACACACTCGAGCGTCTCCGTGAGCGACCCGATCTGGTTGACCTTGATGAGTATCGAGTTCGCCACACCCATGCTGATACCCTTACCCAACCGCTCTGTGTTCGTGACGAAGAGATCGTCGCCAACGAGCTGCACCTTGTCGCCCAGCCTGTCGGTCAACATCTTCCAGCCGTCCCAGTCCTCCTCGGCCATGCCGTCCTCGAGGGAGACGATCGGGTAGCGCTCCACAAGGTCCGCCCAGAAATCGACCATCTGTGCCGAGGTGAGCTTGCGGCCCTCGCCGGCCAGATTGTACAGGCCGTCCTCGTAGATCTCGGTCGTGGCCGGGTCGAGCGCGAAACGCACCTGCTCGCCGAGGACATAGCCGGCCTTCTCGACAGCGCTGGAGATGACCTGCAGCGCCTCTTCGTTGCTGCCGAGGTTCGGCGCAAAACCGCCCTCATCGCCAACGCCCGTGCCCAGGCCGCGATCGTGCAGGACGCCCTTGAGCGTGTGGTAGATCTCGGTGCACCAACGCAGCCCTTCGACAAAGGTCGATGCGCCGATCGGCATGATCATGAACTCCTGGAGGTCGACGTTGTTGTCGGCGTGCGCGCCGCCGTTGAGGATGTTCATCATCGGGACCGGCAGCATGTGCGCGTTCGCGCCGCCGATGTAGGAGTAGAGCGTCAACTCCGTGGACTCGGCGGCGGCGCGGGCCACGGCCAGTGACACACCGAGTATGGCGTTCGCGCCGAGCTTGGCTTTGTTGGGCGTGCCGTCGAGCGCCAGCATCGTCGAGTCAATCAAGCGCTGGTCGGTCGCATCGAGACCGAGTACCTCGGGGGCGATGATCTCGTTGACGTTCTCGACCGCCTGTCTGACCCCCTTGCCGAGGTAGCGTGCGCTGTCGCCATCGCGCAACTCCACGGCCTCGAAGGCACCCGTGGAAGCCCCGCTCGGGACCGCGGCACGACCGAAGCTGCCATCGTCGAGCATGACTTCGACCTCGACGGTCGGGTTTCCCCGGGAATCCAGGATCTCGCGCGCAAAGACATCGGTTATGTAGCTCATCGGTGCCCAGTCCTCCTTCTGCCGGCCCTGCGGGTGTTCCGCAGGTTCGCGGCGGGTCAGCTCGTTTCCTTCTCCTTGGCAGACTGCCAGAGCTGCTCCATCGCACCCAGGTCAAGATCGGCGATGGCGCTCCCCTGCTCCGCAGCGCTGCCCTCCATGTCGTTCCAGCGGCGTACGAACTTGTCGCACGTGCCGCGCAAAGCCTCTTCGGCGTCGATCCCGTGCTTGCGGGCTATGTTCACGAGCGTGAAGAGGAGGTCGCCGATCTCCTCGGCGGCGTTCGGGGAACCGGGCTCGGCAGCCTGAAGCTCCTCGACCTCCTCATGGAACTTGTCCCACACCTCGTCGACGGTCTCCCATTCGAAGCCCACGCCCACGACGCGGCGCGAGATCTTCTCCGCGCGCACGAGGGCCGGCAGAGCATGCGGGATACCGTCGAGCAGGCTCGCCCGCTCCTTCTCGCCGGCCTTGATGGCGTCCCATTTCGCATGGCCTTGAGCTGGCGTTTCGGCGATCGCGCCCGCAAAGACGTGCGGGTGACGGCGACGGATCTTGTCCACGATGCGCGCGACCACGTCATCTACCGTGAAGTCGCCATCATCAGCGGCGATCTGGGAGTGCAGCACGACCTGCAGCAGCACGTCGCCGAGTTCCTCGGCCAGCTCTCCCGGGTCTCCGGACTCTATGGCGTCCACCGCCTCGTAGGCCTCTTCGAGCATGTGTCGGCGCAGGGACATGTGGTTCTGCGCCTTGTCCCAGGGGCAGCCGTCCGGGCCGCGCAGCACCGAGATCAGCCGCACGAGCTCGTCGAAGCCGACCGGAGTCCCAAGGCGCGACGGTGAGACATATACCGCCGCATCCTCCCCGGTCTCCGCCTCGGCCAAGGACACCACCGTGTGCAGCGACAACGTGAAGAGGTCCTCACAGGTGTCCGCAAGGATGACGCTGTGATCCCCGGGATAGATCGCGGAAAGGCGCTGCGACGCCTTGCGTGCAAGAACGCGGTTGCGCACTCCCGTGACGATCAGATGCGAATCTCGCTGTCCTATCCGGGGGTCGAGGCTTTGCACGTCGACGATGTCGAGATCGGCGGTGAGGTCGATATCGAACGCCATCAGGATGACCTGCAGCGGCGAGAGCGCCGGGTAGATGTCGACCGGACCGCGAGAGCGTGTGAGCAGTCCCGCGAGCAGGCCCTCGCGCAGGAACGGGTAGCCGGCGGTCGCATAGACGACATCGGTCTCCTCGGCCAGGCCAAGGAGACCGTCGACGATTCTGTCGATCGGCAGGTCAGCGGACAGCCCAAGATCGGCAAGGGAGCAGTAGGACTCCACGCCGGCGGCGGTGAGCGCCCGTGCCGTGGCACCCTCGTCGACAGGGACAACGACCCTGCCCGCCTGGAGCACTCGTCGGGCCGTTATCTCCGGCAGTGGCACGTCAGCCTCGTGCGGGAGGCCGACGATCGCTATCGAGCCCACCGATCCCCCTCGCGTCGCGTGCTGTGCGCTACTTGGCCGTCGAGGTCGCGTCCTGCGCCTCCGGCGCTGCCTGCAGCTCGGGGATCAGGATCTCGATGTCAGCCTTCGCGCGCTGATCGTCGAGGAACTTCTGATACGCGTCGGCATTGCGCTGCTGGACGATGATCTGCTCGATCTGGTCCTTGACCTCGTCGATCGGCTTCTGGCGGTTCTCGCGCTTCTCGATGAGCTTGATGATGTGGTAGCCGAAGGTGGTCTTGACGAGCCCGGACATCTCATCTGCCTTGAGCTTCTGCGCGGCGGCTTCGAACTCGGGCACGTACGGCGTCGTCGGCCAGCCAAGGTCGCCGCCCTTCTCCGCCGACACAGGATCCTTCGAATACTGCTTGGCCAAGGACGCGAAGTTGCCGCCTCCCTTGAGCTCCTTCAGGACCTTCTCTGCGGTCGCCTTGTCGCTCTCCTCGAAGAGGATGTGCGCGGCATGCACTGCAGCCTTCTCCTCGAACTGCGACGCGTTGGCCTTGTAGTACTCCTCGATCTCCTTCTCCGTGACAGGCGTATCGGCCGAGATTTGCTTGATGAGCTCCTCGGTCAAAAGCTGGTCGCGGACCTGCTCCTTGAGGGTGTCCTCGGTCATACCGGCCTGGTCGAGAGCCTGGGTGAACTGCTCCGGGCTCTGGAAGTTCTCCTTGAGTGTGTCGATCTGCTTCTGCACGTCCGAGTCGGAGATCTTGATCCCCTTCTCCTCGGCGGCCTGACGGATCAGCACGTTGTTGATCATGTTGTCGAGAAGGCGCTGCTGGAAGTCGAGTAGGCGCCCTTCCGCGTCCGGCCCTGTGAACATGTCCGGATACTGCTCCTTGAGCTTCTCGATCTGGACATCGAGGTCGGACCTCTTGATGACCTCACCGTTGACCTTTGCGGCAACGTCCTTGCTGGAACAGCCCGTCACGGCGAGCACAAGGCTTGTGGCAAGCAACAGGGCAACGACAACACGAAACGTTCTCATCGATCCTCCCAGGGATTCCTACTCGGAGCTGGCTCCGGTCAGTATAGCACCGAGAACATCGAGGGCGGCCCCCGTCACAGAAGCTCCATAGTCGAACGGAACGTGGAGTTTGTGCTCGCGCTCCAAGTAGACCGCACCGCGCGCCGCCAGACGTCCGCGGGCATCGTCGCCTAGCGCGATACCGCCGATCGTCAGGCGGCGTCTGGACACACTCACGCTGCCGGCGCGGGCCTCGGCGGCAAGCGCCCGGATGCGCGCGATATCGACGAGGTTGCGGGCGGGCTCAGGCGCCGCGCCGAACCGTTCGGACATCTCCGCCGCGATTCGGGCGACGCCCTCGGGCGTGACGGCACCGGCGAGCCGACGGTAGATGCGCACGCGTTCGTCGACCGCGGATACGTACTCCTCGGGCAGGAAGGCGGGAACGGGCAGGTCGACGCGGATGTCCGGGTGCGCCGACAGCGGCTCGCCGCGCACTTCGGCCACTGCCTCGCGCAGCATCTCGGCGTAGAGGTCGAAGCCGACGGCGCTCATGTTGCCGTGCTGCTCCGCGCCAAGGAGAGATCCCGCGCCCCGGATCTCGAGGTCGCGCATGGCCACCTTGATGCCGCTACCGAGGTCGGTATGCTCGCGGATCGCCGTGAGCCGCTCGACTGCCTGCTCGGTCAGGGACTGGCCGCGCGGGAACATGAAGTACGCGAACGCCCGGACGTGGCTGCGGCCGACGCGACCTTTGAGCTGGTAGAGCTGGGCGAGCCCCAGCCGTTGGCTGTCCTCGATGATGAGCGTGTTGGTGTGCGGGTTGTCGATGCCTGACTCGACGATCGTGGTCGAAACGAGCACGTCGTAGCGGTTGGCCGAGAACGACTCCATCACGCGCTCGAGCTGGTGCTCGGACATCTGCCCGTGCGCCACACCGACACGCGCCTCCGGTGCGGCCTCGAGCACGCGCGCCGCGGCCTCGTCGATGGACTTGACCCGGTTGGACACGAAGTAGACCTGCCCGCCACGTTCGAGTTCGCGGCGGATCGCTCCCGACACGACGTCGGCGTCGTACTCGCCCATGTGTACCTGGACCGGGAAGCGGTTCGGTGGAGGCGTGTCGATAACGCTCATGTCGCGCACGCCCGACAGCGACATCTGGAGGGTGCGCGGGATGGGCGTCGCGGAGAGCGTGAGCACGTCGACCTGTTCGCGGAGGTTCTTGAGATGCTCCTTGTGCCCGACGCCGAAACGCTGCTCCTCGTCCACGACCACGAGACCGAGATCGCGCGG
Organism: Actinomycetota bacterium; assembly: GCA_030682655.1. Taxonomy (NCBI): domain Bacteria; kingdom Bacillati; phylum Actinomycetota; species Actinomycetota bacterium. The sequence goes on from JAUXNU010000205.1 coordinate 22,463, forward strand.
AGCGACATCGGCCGACAGTAGGCGGTGCGTGCCGATGAGCACGTCGACCGTGCCCTCCGCAAACCCCTTCAGCGCTGCCTTCTGTTGCGATGCGGTGCGAAAGCGCGACAGGACCTCGACGCGCAAGGCGAACGGTGCGAACCGGTCCGAGAAGGTTGTGAAGTGCTGCTGCGCGAGGATGGTCGTGGGGCACAACACCATGACCTGCGCCCCCTCCTGGACGGCCTTGAATACCGCCCGGATGGCAACCTCGGTCTTGCCGTAGCCCACGTCGCCGCAGATCAGCCGGTCCATCGGCTTGTCCGACTCCATGTCCGCCTTCACATCGGCGATCGCCGCAAGCTGGTCGGGGGTCTCCTCGAAGGGGAAAGCCGCCTCCATCTCGAGCTGCCAGGGCGTGTCCGAGGAAAACGCCCGCCCCTCCACTGCCGCGCGTCTCGCGTACAGGTCGACGAGGTCGAATGCGAGCTTGCGGGCGGCCTTTCGCGCCTTGGTGGTCGCCCGCGACCAGTCCGCGGTGTTGAGCCGCGTAACGCGCGGCGCGGAGCCGTCGGGGCCGACATACTTGGTCACGCGGTCGATCTGGTCGACGGGCACGTACAGCCTGTCGCCCTTGGCGTACTCCAGAACAAGGTAGTCCCGCTCTGAGCCAAGGACCTCCTTGCGCTGCATCTCGTGGAAGAGCCCGATGCCGTGCGTGGCGTGCACGACGTAGTCCCCGGGCACGAACCCGAAGGTCAGCTGCGTTGGATCGATGTCGCGCGCCGCACGCCTGGTGCGGGCCGAGCGCGGGTAGATGTCGTCAATGCTCACGACGGCCAGCCGCGCATCCGGCACGACGAAGCCCGCCGGCACGTCCGCCGAGGAAACGTTCACGACCCGCGGCGCGAGTCGAGTGGCACCCGACGCGGACTCCCCGGCACGCTCGGCAACAGTGAACCCGGCAGCGACGAGCAGGTCCGAGATGCGCCGGCGGGTGCGGCGCTCGGGCACTGCGAGCACGACCGCGTAGTCGATATCGAGCAGCGAGCGTAGCCCCGCCATGAAGCGGTCTTCGCCGCCGGCGACCTCGGGGCGACGCGCGACAAGCTCCGCGTCGACGGTGCCGCCCGCGCGCAGCAGCGACAGCATCGTGAGGCGCTGCCGGCCGCCCAGGTCGAGCCTGGCGGCCGGAACGAGCAGCCCGTCCGCATCGGCGTCGGCAGCCTTCGCCGCCAGCGACAGCTCCTCGTGGCGCCGGGTCGCGTCATCCATGAGCGAGCGGGGCTCGGCGACCACGATGAGCGTCTCGGGCGAAAGGTAGTCGGTCAGGTTGCCGGGCTGCTCGTAGAGCGCGCCTAGATAGCGCTCAACTCCGTTGAAGTAGACACCTGACTCGATGAGCTCCAGGTGATGGGCGATCTCCGGGTCGTCTAGGCGCGCTCGCAGCGCCCGCCGTGCGCGACTCGCGGCACGCGAGCCAAGCGCCACCTCTCGACAGCCGAAGACCTCGACACGCCCGGCGTCGCCGATCGTCTGCCCCGTTGACGGGACGTAGCGCCGGAGCGTCTCGATCTCGTCGCCGAACAGCTCGGCCCGCACCGGATGCGTGCCGTCCGACGGGAACACGTCTAGAATGCCGCCGCGAACCGCGAACTGCCCCCGGTCCTCGGCCACCTCAACGCGCTCGTAGCCCATCCGGCTCAGAGTCGCCGCGACCTCGTCGAGATCGAGCGTCACTCCCACCTCGAGCGAGAGCGGGTCAAAGACGTGCGAGCCGTGCGGGGGCAGCGCGCGCACGAGCGAGCGAGCAGACGCCACCACGACCGCCAGGCGGCCCGAGCTCAACGAGTGCAGAGCGCGGGCGCGCCGGCCCACCGCCCCGAGGACGGGTGTTTCGTCGCTCCAGGGCATGTCGCGACGCTCGGGGAAACGCATGACCTCGCCCGGGGCAAGGTAGGTCGCGAGCTGGCGCGCGTAGCGTTCGGCCGCCTCCTCGCCGGCGAGAACGACCAGCGTAGGCCGCGGGCGGGCCACGAACAGCGCGGCCGTCAGCAGCGGGCGAATGATACCCGGCGCGGCAAGCGTGCAGTCCCGCCCCTCGACGACGGCCTCCGAGACGCTCGCGAAAGCACGCGCCGCTCCCAGCGATGCGGCGAGTTGATCGGTGAGCGACACGCGGCGACCTCCTTGGCATGACTTATGCAGCACGACAGCCCGCGGCGGACGTACCGGCGCGGGGCTCAGTTACCCTATCCCCGCACGACAGGACGGTCAAGCGCGCCTGTCGCGAGCAGCCATTCCGGAGTAGACTGGCTTCTCGCACGGCGTCGAAACAAGATCGCAAGGGAGCAATGCATGGCCGAGGAGAACGGGGCCGAACGGACCAGTCTCGAAACCTGCGAAGCCGACGTCGAGGCGCCACGCCCGATCGTCGTCCGACGCACCAGGACGTTCGAGTCCTTCGGCCACCGCGACTTCTCGCTGTTCTGGGGCGGCTCGCTGCTTTCGAACATGGGGTCGTGGATGCAGACGGCGGCGCTCGGCCTTGTCGTGTGGTCGTTCCGCAGCTCCGAACTCGATCTGGGAATCGTCAACTTCATGACCGGTATCCCCGTCCTGGTGCTCGCGCTGCCGGCGGGACTCCTTGCCGATCGCGTAGACCGGCGCAAGCTGCTGATGGCGGTCCAGGCCGTCCTTCTCGTGCAGGCGACCGCCCTTGGCGTGCTCTTCCACACCGGGCACCTCTCGTCGCGCACCCCCGTGCTCTCGCTGGTGTACGTCTCGGCTCTCGGACTCGTCGGCGGCATCGCTTCGGCGCTCACGTTCCCGGCGTGGCAGTCGCTGCTGCCAGACCTCGTGCCCCGAAAATCGCTGCTGAACGCCATCGCGCTGAACTCCGCGCAGTTCCAGGGCGCCCGGCTCCTCGGCCCACTGGCAGCGGGCGGAATACTGCTGTTGGGAGCCGACTACGGACAGGTCTTCTACGTCAACGCGGCGAGCTTCCTGTTCGTCATCGGCGCACTGTGGTTCATCCGGCCACACCCGTCCAACGACGGGCTTCCCGGCTCGCGGGCCCATACTCACGCACGTGTCGCAGACGGTCACCGCGAGGGTCCGTGGGCCACGCTCACGGCGGGGATGCGGTACGCGCGCGCGAACCGCACGGTCGGCACGCTCATCATCACGACGGCCGTGATGACCGTCTTCGGCATGCCTTTCCTGATGCTGCTGCCGGCCATCGCGGACAAGGTCCTCGGGCACCCGGAGGTCGGCTACACCTACCTCATGTCGGCCAACGGTGCCGGTGCCCTCGTCGGGGCGCTCGTCGTCGCAAGCCTTCCGCACACCGTGAAGCGAGAGCGCCTCATCCCGCTCGTGCTCGCTGGCATGGCTGTCTTGCTCATCGCGCTCGGCTTGTCTCGCTCTTTCTGGCTCAGCATGGTGCTCTCCGTCTTCGCGGGAGCCGCATTCCTGGGCACGAACTCGCTCACCAACACGACCATCCAGGCAGCGGCACCGGGACATCTGCGCGGGCGCGTGATGGCGCTCTTCGTCATGTCGTTCATGGGCATCATGCCGATCTCCGCCATCATCTTCGGCGCCATCGGCAAAGCGATCGGGCCCGCGAATGCGGTGCTCGTCGGCGCGGTGGTTCTCCTTGGCTGGGCGCTCGTGCTGATAGCGCGACCGTCGCTGCTCGGGCCGGCCGGTGAAGCGGGGCTGGCGTGAGCGCCGTCGCGAAGCGAGAGAGCGCCGGACGGCGCCGGGAGAGGGCCGCCGAGATCGTCGCGCTGCTGGCCCGGGAGTATCCGCGCGCGCACATCATGCTCACGTTTGAGAGCGACTTCCAGCTGCTCGTGGCAGTCATCCTGTCGGCCCAGACGACCGACATCACCGTGAACAAGGTCACGCCTGCGCTCTTCGCCGCATTCCCGACGGCGAATGCGCTCGCCGCGGCCTCGGTCGAAGAGGTCGAGGCCCTCGTGAAGCCGACCGGCTTCTACCACAACAAAGCCGCCAACATCATGAAGGCAGCCCAGCGGATCGTAGCCGAGTTCGATGGCGTGGTCCCGGACGCGATGGAGGGGCTCACGAGCCTACCCGGCGTGGCGCGCAAGACCGCCAACATCGTGCTCTACAACGCCTTCGGCAAGGCCGAGGGCGTGGCCGTCGACACTCACGTCAAGCGGCTATCGCAACGCCTGGGCTTCTCGGCGCAGACCGATCCGGAGAAGATCGAGCGCGATCTGGCGGCGCTCTTTCCCGCCGAGGAGTGGGGTACGCTCACGTACCGCCTCATCGACCACGGACGGGCGATCTGCGACGCCAAGCGCCCGGTATGCGGAGCCTGCGTCGTGAGCGAGCTGTGCCCGGGCGCGTTCGACGTGAAAGGGTGGCGCGAGAGCGTCTAGCTCTGCGCCACCCCTGCGTTGTGTGAACGGAATGTAGGTCAGTCTCGAGGTGGCCACAAACGGGTCATGCGTGGGTATTCCGCATCAACCTCGCGGTACAGCAACAGATGACTCGGCAGCTGCGTGAGTTGCCAGTCATCAGGACACGGAAGCGCTCTGACTGCGAGCACGAGCAGTTCCCTGACGGTCATGTCGTTGCTGGGGACGAGCACGACCTTTGCGGCCCCATAATCATTCTGAGCAACTTCGTACGCCCCGCGATCATCATCCATGCACCCCATACGGTTCCCCTGGAAGCGCACCCAGTACGGGGCTTGCTTGGCAAATCAGCCGCAAGAGCTCCAAGACGTCGTACTGGCCAGCGGGGACGCCGTCGCAACGGTATTCGGGATCGAGGGGGTACTGGACGTGCCAGTGTGTGTCCGCGAGACCCGTCCCATCCCTGCGCCTGCCTGGATCATTCGGGCCGAAGCCCTTGCTGTTCCAGTTGGGCTTGTAGCGCTTGATCATGTGCGCCTCGGGCTTGAACGGGTCCCATGTGTTGGCGAAGTGCAGGCATCGGAAGTCCACTTCTTCGGGGGCTATTCCCACTCGCCCATGCAGCTGCCTCCAGTGCTTGCGCAATCTGACTCGCGCGGAGTCGTCCGCCTTGCCAACATAGACAAGCGCTCCTTGGTAGTGAAGACCATAGACGCCAGGTCTCTCGCCGACATCGGCCAGATGGCCTTCGTCAAGTGCCACTGGAACAAGTCGTTCGAAATCGGCACACATTTGCTCGAACAACGGTGTCGATATGTCGAACTCGAACAGTCCGCATCCCTCAGAGAACCTATCGGTCAGCGCCATGGCGCGTCTCCCCTCAGACTCCGTTGGCTCGGCGCGAGCCGCGTACTGCATCTTCGACCACACTAGCCGCGACCGAAGGATCCGCTTCGACGTCCGTCGCCCAGAATCTGAGGACAGTCCATCCTTCTGATCTCAGGTGTTCGTTCACCTCTCGGTCCCTCTGCACGTTCCTGCGAATCTTGCCGCACCAGAAATCGGTGTGTGTCGGGAACATGGCCTCCAGGTTCGGCAGCCCGCGTCGGACGTGCTCGTTCCCGTGCCACATGTCGCCGTCGACAAACACCGCAATCCGATACTTCCTGATCACCAAGTCGGGGCGGCCGACTACATCCTTGGCCTGCAGCCGGTAGCGGACACCCCTGGCGTGAAGCTCGCGGCGCAAGGCGAGTTCCGCCTTCGTGTCCTTGCTCTTCACTGCGGCCATCACTCGCGAGGTTGTCGCTGTGTCTCGCATTGCAGCCACGAACTCACAGGCCAGCGCTGGCGCGCATATGCCTACCTACCGCAGCCGCAAGTTCGACCGGAACAGCGTTCCCAATCTGCCTCATGGCATGAGACCGCGCGCCCACGAACTCGTAGTTGTCGGGGAAGGTCTGGATCCGAGCCGCCTCACGAACCGTCATGTAGCGCAGGCGCCCATCTGAGTATCGAATCATGGCCTCGCCCCCGCACACCCCATGTACGCCCGCTTTGATCGTCTTCGAGGGACGGTCGATCTCGGAACCCGTATGACCGGCGTACGATCGTGCACCCGGAATCCCAACATGACTGGACGCGCTGGGTGACTCGACGCCGTCCACAGGCTCAGGGAGCCCACTGATCGCATCCCGCACTGTGCGCCAGGGCAACTGTGCACTGGTAGTCACGCTACGCGTCGCGGCGCGGGCACTTGCGGGTGCTCCAGCGGGAAGAGCCAGACCATGGCGCTCCCAATACAGCCCGGACACCCACTGGTCGTTCAACAAGACCGCCTCAGAATGCGTAGCAAGGAGTGGTGGTATTGGCACGTCGGATAGATCAGCACGAATTGCCATTAGGAACACGCGATTCCTCAGCTGGGGAACACCGAAGTCGGCCGCATTGAGCAGCTGTCGTGTGACGTAGTAGCGCTCGCCCGAGTTCCCGGCCCTCCTGCGCGCCAACCTGTCTCGATGCCGGTGCCAGTCCTCGTCGTCCCCTGGAGCGCAGAGGGGGTCATGAAGCTGCGCCTCGACGTATTCAAAGTATGGAAAGAAGCCACTCCGCAACAGTCCAGCGACATTCTCAAAGAGCACCAACTTCGGCCGGAGATCACGGACCAACGCCAGCGCCGCCGGAAACATGTTTCTCGGGTCATTCATCCCGGCATGGACGCCGCCGAGGGAGAACGGCTGACATGGCGGTCCGCCAGCCACCAGATCAAGCTCTCCATGACCGAGTTCAGATCTGAAATCAAAGTCCCGCACATCCGCCAAGTGGACCGCAGTCACCTTCCACGGCGGAACGGAGCCGTTTCTTGCTTGCCAGAGGGCGGCATTGTGCCCGAGAGTCGCGCATGCCTTTGGCTCGAACTCGACCAGCGCGGCATGCTCAAACCCGGCGGCATGAAGACCTAGTGCCATTCCCCCGGCGCCAGCAAATAGCTCAAGTGACCGTGGGCGCGCAATCGTCTGCGGAGCCGCAGCCGCATTCTCTTGAATCGTCCTGATTCTCATGGTGCCATCGTAAACCAAAGTCCTGACACGGGCCGAACCCCAAACGCTTACGACACGAAGTCGATCTTGCGCGATGCCTTCACGACCACGCCGGGAGTTGTGATGATCTCGCTGGTGTACTCCACGAGGTCGATGTCGCAACCTTCCCCGATTTGCACCCGACCGCCACGCACGACCTTGGCCACGGTGCTCTCGAGGTAGATCTCGTCGCCCTCGATGGTCTCGACGGTCAGTCTCTTGTCGGTCGAGAAGGTGAAGATCGCCGACAGCGCGCTGAAGCCCCTGGGCAACCGGACTGTGATCCGTTCGCCGCCGATTTCCCGGGCACTCGACGCTCCATGGACGCGCATGTCAACGACCCCCGCATTGAGCAGGCCACCTATCTTGAACGCTCCCTCACCGTCGAATACCTCGGCCTCAAGATCATTGCCCACTCTCATGTCACCGCGCAGCTCGACCTCCCTGGCCGCCAGCCCACCATCGATCGCGAGGCGGCCCTTGACCTTGAGAATGCCGATACCGGCACCGCCGTGCACGGTCGAGTCGCCGTTCACGGTCATCTCACCCGCATGCACTTCACGCTTGAAGCTTGCCGATCCGTTCACAATCACAGTCTCGGCCTTCACGGCACCATCGATGTCGCCAGCGCCGTTGACGCGCAGGGTCGAGCAGTCCACGTCCCCGTGCACCGTGCCCGCACCGTTGATCGTCACCGCCCCGAATGCGCCGCCCGAAAGTGATCCGTCCCCGTTGATCTTCATGTCTGATCTCTCCGTCTTACCCATCACTCGCTCCTCCACTGCTATCTGGCCCTCACGGCCAGTTCCTCAACGCTGCCAGACAGCGTCACCCTCGCGACCTCGCGTGCGCCGCTCTCAGTCCTGAGTTCGGCCGAGCTCGAAACCAACAGACACACGCACACGCCCATCTTCCGCAGCACCACAAGATCGCACTCGCGCCCCTCGAACGCCGCGTAGCCCTCCTCGATGGCCTGCAGGACCGAAGGCCCTTCGCCGACCGTGATCTCCCCCGCCTTCAGCAGTCCGTCCAGGACGTACCCGCCAAGGAGATCGCCGTACACCATCTCCTCGGACTCAGGATGCGCCTCACGCCACAGCGTGACCGCCGTCTCCGAGAGGACTCCGCGCTCCAGGACGTCGGCCACCTTCATGACCCCGGAGCCCAAGTCCGGCGTGACGGCCTCGGCGATGTCGTCGAGCGACAGATCGTCGCCCTGCATTCCTTGGATACGCTCGATCCGTACGAGGATCTTGTCCCGGGGGAAGAAGGTCTCCTGGCCCGTGAAGGTCGACTTGCGGATGAACCAGTCCTCCGGAATCAGGTTCTTGCGTTTCCAACGGTAGAGCTGACCGTAGGAGATGCCGGCTACCTGGAGCAGCTCCTTCTTCGATATCAGATCCGAGCTCACGTCGAGCACCTCCTTCGGCTCATGCTTGCGTAACATAACACTGTTCTGCACCGCAAGTCAATCAAGAGCGCCTCTCGCCCGTTGTGCCTGAAGGACCCTAGCCGAAGATCCCGGCGGCGACGGCGCCGATGATGATCGAGGGCAGCATATTGCCGACGGGAAGACGCTTGATGTCGGTCAAGTCGAGCCCGATGCACAAGATGAGCGCACCTCCGGTGGCCTGGATGGCATGGATGACCACCTCGGTCATGTACGGCTGGAGCGCGCCGGCGCCAAGAGCGATGCCGCCCTGGATCACGAGCACCGGCAACGCCGACAGCCCCACGCCGGCGCCGAGCGCGGCGGCCAGCGCGATGGCGGCGAACCCGTCGAGCAGCGACTTCAAGTAGAGCAGAGATGGGTCCCCGAGACCGTCCTGTATGGAGCCGAGCACGGTCATGGCGCCAACGCAGAAGAGAAGCGACGCGGTCACGAAGCCCTCTACGAGCGTGTGGCCCTTCTCGCCGGGCTGCTCGGCCTTGCCGGGCGAGAGGAAAGGCATCGCGCCCACCTTCTGCTGGAGCCAGTGACCGAGCTCCTCGAGCCAGTACTCGATGCGAAGCGCCTCGCCAAGGAGAGAGCCGACCACGAGCGCCCCGACGAGCACGAGCCCCGCGTATGCGCCCAGCTCGCTCTCCCCCATCGCGTTGAGGCCGCCGATGCTCATCGAAGCACCGACGATGATGACGGACAGCCCGATGGCCTTGAAGGCGATCGAGCGGAAGCGCTCGGTGATGAGCCGGCCGAAAGTCAGGCCCAGCGCGGTCCCCACGAGAACCGCAAGCACGTTGACGATGACGCCTGAGCCCGGCATCTCACTCCTTGTCTTCGGGAAGCCACAGCTTCTTGAGTTCCTCGGTGACGCGATTCGCCCCGGCAGGCAAGCCGACAGCTCTCGCAGGATACCGCGCAGAGCGTCGGCGTGCACGGGCCGGCCGCGCGCCTTCGTAGAGCGCCTCTCGCGGGCGCACCTCCGCCCCCGGGCATGCATGCGTGGCGACGCGCTCGGCCAGCTCGCGATCGGAACTCACCAGGCACACCGGCTGCTGCGCTTCCCCGGCGAGCTGCGCCAGCACGTCGTCGGCACTGCGGTCGCGCGAGAAACGCACGCGCACCGTGCCATGGCTGGCCGACGACAAGCCCGCTCCGCCCTCGCCGTCGAACACGACCACGATCTCTCCTTGGCCAAGGAGGTCCGCTCCCCGCACGGCAAGACGAGCCAACAGCCCGTCACGCTGCTCCTCAAGCGAGAGCGACCGCGTCGCCGGGTCGCCCTTGGTGATGTTGTAGCCGTCGATTAGGAACAGCAACGTGCGGACCTGCTCTCACGTGGCGGTCAGGGACGCTGTCGCAGTGCACGAGGGTCCGCGATGGTGGTCACTCTCGGTCGCAGGCAAGTTCAACTCCCCGGACAACCGCTCGCAACTCGCAACGTGCCAACTGGTCCTCCTCTTCGCACGATCCTTGACAGGCGAGCTCGATTCTACTCCAGTCGTGTGACGGACAGCCCCGCGCCAAGCCTGCCGCCCGGGCGGTGCGGGCCCCGATTGAGGGGTAGACACTCCTCAGGTGCACTCGTCCCCCTGGAGGTCTCCGTGCGTGAGCCGACCGGCGCGCCAGAACCGACCGCCTCGGTCGAACCCGTCGCGCTCGACAGACTCGGGCTCGAGCTGGAGTTCCTGTGGGACGGCCTCAATCTGCGTCTGCGATCTGTGCGGAGCGGTCTACCGGGTGGCACGAAGGCCCTGATGCCTGCTCTCACGCACGTGCCGCGCCACCTCGGAACGCAGGTCGGCAATACTGAACGGCTTGGTCACGTAGCCTGAAGCGCCCAGACTGGCGGCCTTCGCCTTGTCGGCGGCACCGCGCAGTGCACTGACAAACACGATCGGGATGTCCCGCGTGGCCTCGTCGCGGCGCAGCGTTTCGCAGAAGAGCCAGCCGTCGATGCCGGGCATCATGATGTCGAGCAGTATGACGTCCGGCATCTGCTCCGTGATCGCACTCATCCCCTCGAAGACGTTGTTGGCGACAGCCACTTCAAGACCATCCAAGGTCAGCGCCATGCTGATCAGGCTGGTTATCTCAGGCTCGTCGTCGATCGTGAGCACCAAGGGTATGTGCGACATCGGTCTTTTCCTTCTCTTTCGTCGAACCCGTCATCCAGGCCGCTTCATCTCGAGAGCCCGCCGGGGACGCGTCCGTGCGATCTGGCCAGCGTTGGGCCGGGAAGGGACGCTTCTCGGCCAGCCGCGATCAGACGCGTCCTCCGGGGAAGACTCGGTCGAAACCTGTGGATTCCATCAGCTCTCATCTACGAACCGCACATCGATTCTCGCCAGGTAGTCCTCCAGCTCTTGCGCGAGTCTCCAGACCGCCGCGGTATCACCCACAACCGCTGCGGTCTCGATCTGACCGCCGAGATCCGTGAGGGCATCAAAGCCATAACCTCCGCCCGATCCCCGCATCTTGTGTCCCACGGTCTGCGCGTCCTCGATGTGCCCGTCGTCAAGAGCCTCGCGGATACGGACCACGTCCTCGCGACGACGCTCCAGATAGCGCGGGATGAGCCCCTCCAACCCGGAATCAATGCAGACTGTTATGCGCTGGCCTTCCACCGGTTTCCCTCCTTCTCGAATCCCTCGATCGCCTCGAGCAGAACCTTCTTGCGAATCGGCTTGGCAAGATGTGCATCGCATCCTGCGGCGAGGCACTTCTCGACTTCCTCACTCAGTGCATAGGCGGTCAGTGCCACGATCGGCATATGTACGCCATCGAGCGGGCGTTCGCGCTCGCGGATGAGCCGGGCTGCCTCGTAGCCGTCCATGATCGGCATCTGCATGTCCATGAACACGAGATCGAACACCTGTCCCGACTCGACTAGGTCAAGCGCTTCGCGACCGTTCTCGGCGAACGTCACGCGGTGCGGCGTCGCGCCCAGGCAAGACTCCAGCAGGAAGCGATTGTCCTCGGAGTCCTCGGCGACGAGGATCTCGAGCGGCGCGATGTCCTTCGCGGGCCGGAGCTTCGTCTCGTCCGCACGATTCCGCGCCGAGACACCATGGGTTGACCGGCGGGGGCCGGGCAGCCCGCGCTCCCACGTACCGCCGAGGGCGTCGGCCAACGCCTGCCGCAGTTCGTTCCTGCGAACCGGCTTCTGAAGGTTGTCCACGAGTCCCAGGCGCTTCCCGCGCTCACCATCGCGCGAGTGCATATCCGAGGACAGCATGATCACCGGCAGGTCGCGGAAGGTCGAGGTCGCACGCAGCTCCTCAAGGAACGCGAAGCCGTCCATCCGGGGCATCTGGTAGTCAAGAACGATCGCATCCCAGGTCTCGCCCGCCTTGGCAGCCCGGCGCACCTGCTCCAGGCCGTCTGCACCGTCGCTTGCCTCCCCGACAAGCACTCCCCACGTAGACAGTGTCTCGCGCAGGATGAGCCTGTTCGTGGCGTTGTCGTCGACAACCAGAATGCGGGCACCCTCGCGCAGGTCGGGAGGCGCGTTGACGGCGCTCATCGGCGCTTCGGCTACCTCGAGCTTCACGGTGAACGTGAAGGTCGTGCCCTTGCCGGGGCGGCTCGCGATCTCTATCGTGCCGCCCATCACCTCGACGAGGCGTCGCGAGATCGTCAGGCCGAGGCCCGTGCCACCATACTTGCGTGTCGTGGAGGAGTCGGCCTGCGTGAAGCTCTCAAACACCGCACCTAGCTTGTCTTCGGCTATGCCGATTCCCGTGTCGGTCACCGAGAACTTGAGAGCGCCGGGGTCATCCGACAACGGGTCCTGCTCCACGGCCACGTATACATGCCCGCTCTCGGTGAACTTGACCGCATTGCCAAGGAGATTCAGCAGCACTTGACGAAGCCGGTCCGGATCACCGACGACCCATTCCGGAGTCCCCGGCTTGACGCGATATAGGACCTCGAGGCCCTTCTCGGCGGCCTTCATGCCGACGACCGACGAGGCGCCCTCCACCATGTCGTAGAGATCGAACGGAACAGGGTCAAGATCGAGCCGATTCGCCTCGATCTTGGAGAGGTCCAGAATCGAGTTGATGAGGATAAGCAACGACTCTCCAGCCGACTCGAAGATGTCGATGTAGCGTGCCTGCGCCTTCGTAAGCTCCGTCTCACGCAACAGCTCTGCCATCCCGATGATCGCGTTCATCGGCGTGCGGATCTCGTGACTCATCGTGGCCAGGAAATCGCTCTTCGCTCTGTTCGCTGTCTCCGCCGAGAGCTTCGCCTCTTCGAGAGCTGCCTGCGCTTCTTTGACCTGCGTGACGTCCTGCTGGATTCCGACGTAGCCCGTGATGCGGCCATCGATCCCCCGCATCGGCGAAATAGTGAGCGCGGCCCAGAAGCGACTCTCGTCGGCGCGCTTGTTGATGACCTCGCCGCGCCAGATCTTCCCGGCCGCTACGGTCGTCCACAGGTCCTCGTAGACCTCCTGAGGCGTCTCGCCCGACTTCAGGATTCGTGGGTTCTTCCCGCGCAGCTCCGCCGTGGAGTAGCCGGTCAACCGTCCGAACTTGGGATTGGCGTACCGGATGTCGCCGTCCGGGTCGGTGATGATGACGCCCACGGGGCTTTGCTCGATCGCCAGAGACAGCTGCTTGACCTTGGCCTCGGCCGCCACCCGGCGGCGAGCCGCGGCGATGACGTCGGCTACGATGCGCAGGACCATTATGTTGTCGAGCGACCACTCCTTCGTGCTGCGGATGGAGTCGAACCCGAGGAACCCGACGGTACGACCTACGACGACCATCGGAACGACCAGCAACGATTGGACCCCGGCTGCCTGGAGGGCCTCTCGCTCGCAGCCGGGGAGGCCCGTGTCTGCGGCCACATCCGGAACGTGCACGTCGTATCCGTTCATGAGATTGCCGGCAAGGTGAGAGTACTTGCTCACGGGCACGCGTCGCATGAAGGACTTCCTGGACGAAATCCCCTCGTCGCACCATTCGAAGACGTTCGACATGGTCTCGCCGTCTTCGGCGAAGTCGAAAAGGTAGGCGCGATCGACGCCGGCATATGTTCCGATCCCGGTCAGGGCGCTTTCGACAAGCTCACCGATGCTCGCTTCGTTGGCATCCACGAAGGCCATCGTGGTCTCCGCGATGAGCTGGCTGAACAGCGCGTGCGCCTCCGTCTCCTGTTGCGCGCTCACGCTTGCGGTCACATCCCGGGCGAAGATGATCAGTGCGTCCTTGCCGTCGTACTCGTACGCGAGCGCCTTCGCCTCGACATCGATCTCGCGACCTTCGGCATGGCGAAAATGGCAGCTCTGCGGCTCGGGGACGGCACTCTCGTAGCACTCGCGAAGCATACCGGCGAGCACGTCCGGCTCGATGACGGCAAGATCCGCAAGCGGAACGCCGCTCAGCGATCCACCCTCGCGACCGAGCCATGTGCATGTATAGGGACTCGCCGACAGGATGAGTCCTTCGTGTGCATCCACGACAAGAATCGCCTCGGGGGCGTTCTCGAACATCGTCCGGAAACTACGCTCCGACAGGGACACGCGGGCAGCCATGGTGCGCGTGATCTGCACGACGACGTACAGGCCGAGAATCAAGCTGCTGATCGCGAATGAAAGCAGAATGCCGAGTAGCCGGTAAAGCGACCGCGACGCGTCCACGGTAGCTGCGTCCATATCCGCGCCCACGAATGTGACCGTGGTGTCGAAACCAGCGTCCTCGATGGGAGCAAACGCCGTGTACCACGTCTTGCCGTCCGCCTCCAGCGGCCCGAGCAGGTGCGGGTTGCCGTCGGCGAGCACCGCGTGTTGTTCCTTCGCGATCCCGGAGAGAATCGCGCTGATCGAGCCGATATCCGGGCCATCGACCGACGCGTAGGCAACCTCGACCACGCGGCCGTCCTCCAGCCGAACGACACGAAGATCCGTCAGGCTTTCGGAGGCGAGGAGCAGGTGGTTGAGGTGGTCTTCGATTGTGATTGCGTGAGACTGGACCGCTCTCGTCGCTGCAGGCGCATCCTCAGCCCCGTACTCCGGTGCGATCGCCGAGGCGGCCATGCGCGCCTGCGCCCGAAGTGAATCGAGCAGCTTGCGCTCGCCCTCCTGACCCATGATGTCGGTGACCGCCCAGCCGAGGACTAGCATGAGTGCGAGCGAGAGTCCGAGTATGCGGCGGGCGATACGGTCGTAGCGCTCGTCGACCACCGTGGAGCTCTGGCCGAACCGCAAGGCGTAGCCTCCGAGCCCGACCATGAGGAACAGTGCGAATGCGGACCGTGCCGCGACAAGCCAGGCGAAGGCCTCCATGTCGCCCGGCAAACGCATGAGTGCGCAGGCAGCGACGCAAGTACCCATGTATCCCACCAGGCTGACCGCTACGTGGATAGTGGTCGCCTGTTGCTTGGCCGTCTCATCTCGCGTCGTCTGAACGAGTTCACGGGCGACAAACAGGGCTGCGCCCAGCAGCATGAAGTTGCCCACTTCGCGGCCGAAACCGAGAAGACCCGCACCGGGAATGAGACCGACAGCGATCGCCGCAACGAGCCACCGGACGCCGACACGTCGTGCGCCGGCACGTTGCCGCTCGGAGGACAGCCCGAACTCCATGAGAGCCGCAAACGCGGCAGCCGCGGCAAGAATGTCCAACCAGAGGATCCACGGGTTCGAAACGAAGGGCTCCGCAAGCGCTACATACCACTGGTCGACCGTTCTGAGTACCGCAAACGCAGCGAGCCACAGCCACTGGAAGCGCTTGTTGCCGGCCTGGCGCAACGCCACTCCGTGCGTGGCGATGATGAGCAGCGCCACGCCGCCCAGGAAAGCGATGTAGTCGACATAGTCGAGTGGGAAGACCCGGCCCATGGGGTACCTCACACCTTCGACAGACCGTTCATCCTCGACAAAAGGTCTGCGGTGCCCTTCGTGCACCTAATGAGTCCATCGGGCTGGCGAAGACCAAGGGTTAGCAGACGGCGACGAACGGCACGTACACGCCACCGGTCGCATGACGTGGCCCGCAGGTCGGAGTCGGTTTCAGAGGCGTGACGACCACCCCTGCGCACGCCCTAGAGAGCGCCCAGGAGACTGTCGACGTCTTCCTCGGTGGTGTCCCAGGACGTGACCCAGCGCACCTCACCGCGCGCTTCATCCCAGGTGTAGAAGCGATAGGCCTCCTGGGAGCGGGCAAGCTGCTCGCCACCCAGCAGTGCGAATACCTCGTTCGCGTCAACGCTTTGGGTGATCTCGATGCCCCTGTCGCGCGCACCGTGAGCCAGACGGGCCGCCATCGCATTTGCGTGCACCGCGCACTCGCGCCACAGATCGCCCTGGAGCATCGCCACAAACTGCGCCGCAACGAAACGCATCTTCGACGGAAGCTGCGCGGACTGCTTGCGCACATACTTCGCAGCTGCAGTTCGAGCAGCCCCGAAGTGAACGACCGCCTCCCCCATCAGCATGCCGTTCTTGGTGCCACCGAAGGACAACACGTCCACACTGGCGCCCGCCGTGATCTCCCCGAGGCTGCAGCCGAGCGAGACTGCTGCGTTCGCGAGCCGGGCGCCGTCGACGTGAAGCACCATGCCGTGCGCGTGAGCCAAGTCGGCGAGGGCACGGGTCTCCTCGGGCGTGTAGACGGTTCCGAACTCGCTGGCCTGCGAGATGGAGATCACGCGCGGCTGGGCGTGGTGCTCGAAGTCGAATCCGGTCAGATGGGGTCGCACGAGGTCCGGAGTCAGCTTGCCGTCGGGCGTGGCGACCGGTACGAGTTTGACGCCCGCGATGTGCTCGGGAGCAGCACACTCGTCGACGTTGATGTGCGCCGTCTCCGGGCAGATCACGGACTGGTACGGCGTGGCCACACTCGCGAGCGAAACCACGTTGGCTCCGGTGCCGTTGAACACCAGGTGCACGTCGATATCGTCACCCAGGTGAGAGCGGAACAGCTCGACCGCGCGGGCGGTGAGTACATCGTCGCCGTACGCCGGAACGTGACCCGTGTTCGCCTCGGCGATCGCGGCGAGAACCGCCGGGTGCACCCCGGCGTGGTTGTCAGAGCCGAATCCCCTGCGCGTGTCTGACATCTGCGATTCCTCCTGTCCTAGCCGAAGAGCCGGTCGCACTCGGCGATGTAGTCTTGCAGCCGCTGCGGGAGCGTGTCTGCCGGACCCGGCTCGGGCAATGCAGCGGAGTTGTAGGTGTTCCAGAACAGCACGCTGGACCCTCCGAGTTCGCCGCGCGACGCATCGGCCGTCAGCGCGGCGAAGGCCTTGCCCGTGTACGTCGTCTCGAGCCTATGTCCCGCCTGCCCCATGTCGGCGACCGCCTGCATCGTCTCGGGAGTCACGACTCCGTATCCTGGTTCGCACCAGTCATCCCGTAGCGTCAGGCTCAGGTCCCCGAAAGCGAGAGCCGGGAAGTCCGCGTCCGCCTCCCGGAGCAGCGCGACCGTCTCCTCGGCTATTGTGCGGGCGAACGCCACATTGGCGACCTCGGACGGCGTCACGCGAATGGCCTGTATCGTTACGCGGTTCCAGCCGACTGCCGCACACCCGATCGCCAGTCCGACGGCGGTGCCGAGCGTGCCGCCCGCAACGTAGATGGTGCCCGGTTCGGCCATCTCATCCGCCACCTCGAATGCAGCGTTCACGTAGCCGGCCGCACCGAGCGCGTTCGTACCGCCCATCGGGATCACGAGCGGCTCCACGCCGTTGGCCGCCTCGAGCGCTCGCTTGACCCTCACAGCCTCCCGCGCGCCGTCCCAGCCCTCCACCAGGTGGATCCGTGTCCCGAGCCCGGCGTGCGCCAGCAGCGTCGCGCGAGCGTACGGGGTCGGCGCCTGAGGCGAGAGCACGACATGCGGCTCGAGACCGACCGCTCGGGCATGGACCGCGGTCGCAAGCGCGTGGTTCGACCCGTAGGCGCCGAATGTAATGACGGCCCTGCGCTCCTCGGCTAGCGCTTTGCCAAGGAGAAACTCGAGCTTTCGGACCTTGTTCCCGCCGTACGCGCGCGACGTGAGGTCATCTCGCTTGATCCAGAGCTCGCCGACTGAGAGCGCGGACTCGATGGTCTCGAGCGGAGTCGGCAGGTCGCAAAGTGCGACACGCGACAGCCCATCGATGCCGGGGAAGCGCTCGACAAGCGAGATGGTCACAGGATCTCCGATCATACGGGGCGCACACGGAGGTCATCGTACCTCAACGTTTCCCCGGACACGCGGCGATGTGCCCGGTGACATGTCGGGTAGATACTCCACGACCCCCCGCGTCGAGAGGAGCCCGCGCATGGCGACGTGCGACCACTGCGACAACGTCGATCTGACTCTCCCCGCGGCGGTTCACGTCTGCGAGGGCTGCGTCACCTCCGGCGACACCTGGGTGCAGCTGCGCGTGTGCAAGACATGCGGGTACGTGGGATGCTGCGACTCCTCGGCAAACCAACACGCCCGGGGCCACTACCACACGGCGGAGCACCCGATCATGGGCCCGGCCGATGGGGGCGGATGGCTGTGGTGCTACCCGGACGACAGCTACATCGACAACGACGGCAATCTCGTCTGACCACACAGGGCCGCTAGCCGGGGCGCCGCTCCCGCAACACGCGCCACAGCCTGTACTCCACCAGTCCCAGCAGCAGGCCAACGAGTCCCACCGGAAGCTTCCAAAGCTGCGGCTCGTGCGTGCGTCTGAAGCCGGGCTCGAGAAGCTCGATCGAGTCAGCGTGGACATCGAACTCACCACCGTGCGTGATGCACGAGACGTTCACGGTGCCGCGCACCCTCACGATGTCCCCCGTGTGAACGTGATCGCCGTATACGCCGACGGTCTCGGCCTGCTCGTTGGTGAGCCATACGCCAACGCCAACGCCTCCGCCAAGGACGTTCACCCACCTGTGGTCGGCGCCGGCCCGCAAGGACTCGCCGATCGCCTCTCCCTCGATGGTGACTGGCGTGCCGTCGAGCGCGCGGTCGATCGCGATGAGTTGTGCGGGGCTCATGGCGTTCGCATCGGCGGCAACCGCCAACGGAGTCGTCACGGACAGGACTCCGCTGAATACCAGGATCGCGAACAGGAAGCGTGTCCGTCTGGAGGTCATCACGAGGCACGCGCCCTCACGCGCCGCGGCAGAACGGCCAGCACGATCTGCGCCACGAGAGCGAGCACGGCGATGAACTCAAGGCGACCTGCCCACATCTGCACCATGTATACCAGCTTGAGCCCGAGGGGCATGGCCGACGACGTGATGCCGGTCGACAGGCCCACGTTGGCCGTAGCCGAGATCGATTCAAAGAGCGCCTCACCGGCGCCGTAGCCGTAGGCCGCGCCGATGAGCCCGCCGGAGACGTACGTGATGGCGTACATGATCACGACGATCGCCGCCACGGTGGTCATCTCAGGCGTTAGGAACCGCTCCCCGAGGTGGTGGTACCGCGTTGTTATCACTGCGCTCCTGGGGGCAAGCGAGCGCTTGACCTGCAGCACCACCGCCTTCATCACGGTACCGATGCGCAGGGCCTTGATCCCTCCCGCCG
The DNA here is from genome assembly GCA_030682655.1 of Actinomycetota bacterium. Classification (NCBI taxonomy): domain Bacteria; kingdom Bacillati; phylum Actinomycetota; species Actinomycetota bacterium. The sequence continues at coordinate 41,376 of JAUXNU010000205.1, forward strand.
TGGATGACGCCGCGCCTCCAGCGGCCATGGCCAGCAGGATCGCCGCGAATGCGGGGCCGCCGTAGTCGGCCATCCACTGGTTCACGTATATGGTCTGGTGCCCCGTCCCCGTGTGTGCGGAGATGATGTGGTAGGCGCCCTTTCTCACGGCGGCGAAGGAGTCAGGAAACGCCTCTGTTGCGGCAAAGCCGATGGCCGTCAGAGCGGACAGCAAGAGGATGTTCACGGCCAGCACGCGCGTCTCGATGTTGCGCCACAGCTCCAGCCGGTCCCCGCGCCAGACCTGCGCATGCAGGTTGAAGTTCATAGTGCCGGCGATCATCAGAAAGACACTGACGATCTCGAATGCGTAGCTGTGGTAGTACATGGCGTTCATCGACTGCGGCCCGAACCCGCCCGTGTCATAGGCGGCCACCGAAATCCAGAAGGCGTGGAGGAACCCCCGGCCCGGATCCATACCCAAGTAGCTGTTGACGCCAAAGAGGGCCATGGTGCCGAGACCCACATACACCGCGGTCACGAACCAGATGAAGCGCGTGGTGTAGAGCACGTTCGGCAGGATCCGCTCGTCCCGCCCTTCAGCTTCGTAGAGAGAGAACGCTCCGCCACGCATGCCTACCGCCAAGGACAAGGCCGCGACGACGATGCCCTGCCCGCCGATGAGGTGTGTAAGGTGACGCCACATGTTGTGCGCAAGCGCCATGTGATCCAGATCGACGACGACCGTCAGTCCCGATGTGGTCAGCCCTGAGACAGCGTCGAAGGCCGCGTCGATATAGGACAGGTAGTTGCCGGACATCGCGAGCGGGACCGCCGCCACAGCGGAAGCGGCCATCCACCCGAGCGCGGTGAGTACGAGCGCATGCCCGCGGGTAACCCGCGTCTCACGCGTCTGGGTCAGCGCCAGCGCCCCGCCAACGGCGACCGAGACGCCCATTCCCACGAGATAGTCGAGGGCCGCATCCCATTCACGAAACAGGAGCGCAGTCACGAGGGGAACGACCATCACGAGGCCGATGCCCACCACGAACACCCCGACGAAGTGCAGGACTACCCTCGTGTCGGCCAATCGAGTCCGCATCCACATGGCCGCAGACCCCTAGAGGATTCGAACGAGGACGGCGACAAGAACCGCAACCGCCAGGAAGAACCCCGCGAACGCGACGAGTTCGATGGCGAGCCCACCGAGCCAGTGCTTGAAAGGGCTTTGGAGACGATGTACCTGCATGGACCGCCCATCTGACGCCGAGGGGTCGGGGCCTGCCCGGCCTCTCACAGGATAGACGTGCAGCCAAGGAGGAACAACCCGGAGCCGGATGCTACGGCAGCGGGGTCTCGTCGTCGGGACTCTTGCCAGCTCCGCGCACGATCACGAAGACCCCCAGGACCACCAAGCCGGCGCCAAGGATGAACGGGAACACGTCTTCAACGTTCCCGAACGACTCTGCCAGACCCACAAGAAGCAGGATGCTTCCCGGGATGAGGGGCCACCACGACCCCCGGGGGCCACGTCTGGTGAACACACGGTCGATGATCCAGATGAGAAGGAAGCCGGCACCAAGGCCGATCACGACAGGCTCGCTGAGGGCACCCGCGATCGACGTCTCCTCGGCCAGCAGACCTGCCCCCAGGCCGAGAAGGATGCATCCGGGAATGAGAAGCCCGTACGCCCGGTAGATGAAGTGCGCGGTCAGGAACGCCGCTCCGAGCGACAGCAGCACGACCGAGCCGCCGACCTGCTCGAAGAACTGCATCGCAAGGAACGCCAGACCCAGTGCGATCAGCACGAGCCCTCCTGTGAGAGAACCACGCTTCTCGTGCATGGGCTCCTCCTTGCGCTGCCAGATGAGGTACGTGCAACACCGCGAGCGGTTGTATGATGTCATGGTACCCGAGGCAGGAGGAACCGATGCGCGCCAACCGGCTAGTCATGGTGATCGGCGTGGCACTGATTGTTGCCTGCTTGTTCCTCGCGGGTTGTTCGGAGAAGACCCCGGTGCGAGGTGTGTCAACCGATCCGGAGCCGCCAGCTGAGTCCACGTCAACGGAGATCCCTCATGGTGGCGACACCGTCGATGTTCTGGTCTACTTCTCGCGCGATGAGGTGATCGCGGCTTCGACGCGGGCGGTCCCGCGCACGACCGCGATGGCTCGTGTGGCCCTCGAACAGCTGCTCCAGGGCGCGAACACGGCAGAGAGCGACATCGGGATGACCTCGGCCATCCCGGCGGGAACGAGACTGCTGGGAGTGACGGTCAGTGGCGGCCTGGCAACAGTGAACCTCTCGCGCGAGTTCACATCGGGAGGCGGCTCGCTGTCGATGCAGCTACGCGCGGCGCAGGTGGTCTACACGCTCACCCAGTTCCCGACCGTGGAGACTGTGGCCTTCGAGGTCGAAGACAAGCCGGTGCAAACACTCGGCGGAGAGGGGCTGGAGGTCGGGCCCTCGGTAGGCCGGGCTGACTTCGAGAACGTCACGCCGGCGATCCTCGTCGAGAGCCCCACGCCGGGCGCGAGGGTGTCGAGCCCGCTGCGCCTGACCGGGACGGCGAACGTCTTCGAGGCCATGTTCGTGGTGACTGTGACCGCACCGGGCGGCGAGATCGTGACCGAGCAGGCCGTGCAGACCACGTCGGGAACGGGCACGCGCGGGACATTCGACGAGCCGGTGGAGTTCGACATCGCCAGCGACGGGGCGGGGACGGTCATAGTCTACGAACCCTCTCCCAAGGACGGTGCGCCCACGAACATGGTCAGGCTCCCCGTCACGCTCGTCACCGCTCCGTAGCGGCTAGTCGCGACCGCGCTTGGTCCGGCCGCGCTTCGTTTGTGCCTCGCTCTTGCGTGCGCGCGCCTCACGATGGACCGCGAGCTGGTCGAGCTCGTCCCGCAGACGGTGATAGCTCTCCAGACGCAGCCCGTGCAGGTCTCCGCCGTCGACTGCGGCCGTGACCGCGCAACCGGGCTCGGTGACGTGGGTGCAGTCCCTGAACCGGCACTCCTCGGCCAGTCGCGCGATATCGGAGAAGGCAGCGGCAAGACCCTGCTCGGAGTCCCAAAGCGCAAGAGCGCGCATGCCCGGCGTGTCGACAAGCACTCCCGACCCGGGCATGAGCACGATCTCCCGGGCGACGGTCGTGTGGCGGCCCTTCCCGTCGGCCACCCGGACTTCCGCAGTCGCCTGGACGTCCTTGCCGACCATCGCGTTCACCAGCGTCGATTTCCCGACGCCTGACGCGCCGAGGAGCGCGATCGTCGCGTCGCCGTCGGCGTATGCCATCAGCGCGTCGACACCCTCGCGCGTCACACCGCTCACGACGTGCACGTCCACACCGTGAGCGATAGCGCGCACAGCCTCGCGGGCAGGTCCCGCATCGCGGCACAGGTCGGCCTTCGTGAGCACCACGACAGGGCGGGCGCCGCTTTCCCACGACAGGACCAGCTCACGCTCGAGCCGCCTGAGATTCGGCCCGTCCGGAACGAGCGATTGCACGATGAAGACCGCGTCGATGTTGGCGGCGACCACCTGTTCCTCGGCTTGCCCACCAGGATCCTTGCGCGTGAACGCCGAGGAGCGCGGCAGTATCGCCTCGATGAGAGGCAAGTCATGGCCGGGGGGCCGCGCAATCGCGACCCAGTCCCCGACTACGACTCTGCTCCCGGCACCGGTGGTGCGCATGAGGTGAACTGCCACCTCGACCCGCTCGGTCCCGGAATCGGACGTCACCAGCGGCATTCCGCGATCGACGCGCACCACGCGAGCCGGGAAGAACCCGTCGTCCCGCATGGAACCGAACAGGTCCTCGACCCGCTGGCTGTAGCCCAGGCGCGCTAGCGTGTCGCGCATGTCACCCGCGCCGGTCATCGGCCTCCGTATCGCCCTGTGCTCATCACGCGAAGAAGCGTAGCACGCTTCGGGCACGGCTACCTCACGGTCACGACGCGCGCAAGTTCCTCAGCGTCCACGAAGAACGGACGGTCAGGACTCGTCTCCTTCGCTTCCATGTCGAAGTCGAATTCGCCCTTCTCGCCCCGGTCGGCGTGGACGGCCACGATCACGGATGCGGCGTCCGTGTCGAACGGGACTTCGAGCGAAGTGGTCTCGCCCTTCTCCACGCCCGCCAGTCCGACGCGCTCACCAGGCATGCCGTCCTCGTCGATGTGCACGACGATCCAGGCATCCTCCGGTGCCACGACGCGATCGATGGTCAGGGAGGTCGCTCCCGGCTGCCCAGCCGCAAGCTCAAGCTTCGCATTCTCCGCGGAAGCTACGTAGCCCCACACGCCCATCTCGGTGCCTTCGTCCGCCTCATCTGCCGAGGAGCAGGCAACGAGACCCACTGCTGCAAGCGCCAGAAGGGCCAGCAGCGCGATCCTCCTCATGCTGTTCATCTTCGTTCCTTTCCGGGAATCGGGAGGAGCACAGGCGTGCTCCTCCCGGTCGGGTGTGCTATGCGGCGTTCCGCGCAAAGCTCGGGCGGAAACGCCTGAGAAGCAGAGAACTCGTGACCACGCTGACACTTGAGAGCGCCATTGCCGCGCCCGCCAACTCTGGACGGAGTAGGCCAAGAGCGGCGATCGGGATGCCAAGCGTGTTGTAGCCGAGCGCCCAGAAGAAGTTCTGGTGGATCTTGCGCATCGTGCGGCGCGAGAGCTCGATCGCTGTCACGACGTCGCGCAGGTCGTTCTTGATGAGCACGATGCCGCCGGTCTCCATGGCGATGTCGGTGCCCGCTCCCATCGCGATGCCGACATCGGCTTGAGCTAGCGCCGGGGTGTCGTTGATGCCATCGCCGACCATGGCCACGGTGAGGCCACGGGATTGCAGCTTCGCGACTTCCTCGGCCTTGTGCTCTGGCAAGACCTCGGCTAGCACGTTCCCCGGCTCGATTCCAGCCTGGGCCGCAATGGCCTCGGCGGTCCGGCGGTTGTCGCCCGTGATCATGAAGACCTGGACACCCATCTGCGCAAGCCGCGTCACAGCCTCGGCACTGTTGTCCTTGAGCGTGTCGGCCACAGCGATCATTCCTGCAAGCCTCGACGAGTCGAGGCCTACGAGCATGACCGTCTTGCCTTCGCTCTCCAGAGCTGCGATGCGCTCTTCGAAGCGTCTGGTGTCGATTCCTTCGCGGACCATCAGCTTGCGGTTCCCGAACGCGACGCGCATGGTGCCCACGGTGCCTTCGACGCCGTGGCCGGGAACGGCCGAGAACCCTGTCACGTCGGCGAGCTCGACGCCGGTGGCCTTCGCGTGCGCGACAATCGCCTCGGCGAGCGGGTGCTCGGAGTTGCGCTCCAGCGCAGCCGCGAGAGCGAACACCATGTCGGGATCGGTCTCCTCGGCCAGCTCGATGTCGGTGACTACGGGCGTACCGTGCGTGAGCGTGCCGGTCTTGTCGAACACGATCGCTTGGATCTTGTAGGCGGTTTCGAGCGCTTCTCCGCTCTTGATGAGGATGCCGTTCTCGGCGCCCTTGCCGGTACCGACCATGATCGCCGTCGGTGTGGCCAGACCGAGTGCACACGGGCACGCGATCACGATGACCGCGGTACCTGCGAGCAGGGCCTTCACGAATGGCGCGGCGCCTGCGTAGAAGGACGGATCGACGAAGTTCGGGACTGCGAAGAGCCACACGAGGAACGTGACCAGCGCTGTCGCCACGACTGCGGGAACGAACACCGCGCTTATCCGGTCAGCGAACCGCTGGACGGGGGCTTTGGACCCTTGCGCGTCTTCGACGAGCTTGATGATCTGCGCGAGCGCGGTGTCGGCACCGACCTTCGTGGCGCGGAACTTGAACGAACCGAGCTTGTTCATCGTGGCGCCGATGACGCCGTCGCCGGGGTTCTTCTCCACGGGAATGGACTCGCCGGTGAGCATCGACTCGTCCACCGCGGAGCGGCCCTCGGCAATCACACCGTCGACCGGGATCTTCTCCCCGGGACGCACGACAACGAGATCGCCGGCGATGACCTGCTCAACGGGAATGTCGACCTCTTCGCCGCCGCGCACGACACGAGCGCTCTTCGCGGCGAGCCCCATGAGCTTCTTGATGGCATCCGACGTCTTGCCTTTCGCGCGCGCCTCGAGCAGCTTGCCGAGGATGACGAAGGTGATGAGCAGGGAGGCGGTCTCGTAGAAGACCGGCTCGGCGTGCAGCGACGGGAGCAAGGTGGCCGCGAGGCTGTAGAAGTACGCCGCGCTCGTGCCGATGGCGATGAGCGTGTCCATGTTCCCGGTCCTGCGCTTGAGCGCGTGCCAGAGGCCGCGGTAGAACTGCGCGCCCGCGATGAACTGAACCGGCGTCGCGAGCGCGAGACCGAGGAACTTGCCCACGATCATCGGCTCCCACGCGCCACCAAAGGTCTCAGCAAGCCAGGTCGCGGCGGCAAGCGGCCAGGACATCATGAACGGCGGGACCATGAACAGCACGAACAGCGGGATCGAGAACACGAGTGAGAACAGGAACAGATTGCGCTCGTGACTCCGGTGCGCAGCCTGTGCCACGGCCTGTGCGTCCTCGGCGGGAGCACCGGGGGCAATGTCGACTTTGACGACGGCGTCGTAGCCGGCCGCCCGAATGGCTCCGATGAGATCGTCGATGCCAAGGACCGTCGGGTCGAACTCGATCGTCGCGCTTTCGGCGGCCAAGTTGACGGCTGCCGAGGAGACGCCCGCAACGCGTTGCAGGGTCTTCTCGATGACCGCAGAACAAGACGAGCACGTCATGCCGATGAGGCCGACTGTCGCCGTGCCAGTCGCGGTCACAGCCTCTGGCTTCGCTGCCAACAGCGGCGTCGCGCCGTAGCCTGCCGCTTTGACGGCGGCCGCGATCGCAAGCTCGTCGGTGATGGCGGAATCGAAGACCACCGTCATCTTCTCCGTGGCCAGGTTCACGTTGACTCGCGCGACCCCAGGTAGCCCCGAGATGACCTTCTCGATGACGGCGGCGCACGAAGCGCAGGTCATCCCTGTCAGCGCGAAAGACGCTTCCTCTAGCGCGGCGTGTGTGTCGGACGAACCGTCCACAGGCGCGCAAGGGACTTCGTCGGGCAGTACCGGGCAGGCGGTCCCGCCCTGGATTGGAGTGTGAGCTGTGGTCATGATTGTCTCCTTACTCGACCACGATGGTGCCGAAGACCATCTCCATGCCGCACGAGAACGAGTACGTCCCCGCTGTCAGTGCAGGCAGATTGATCGTCTTGGAACCGGAATTGAGATCCTCGTAGAACCCGAGGTCCTTGGAGAGCACTTCGCCTGTGCACCCGCTCGACTGGCTGAACGTGATCTCAGCAGGGATGTCGGCCACGAGCTTGATGGTGTTGGGATCGTAGTAGCCTTGCGAGACGTCGACGCTGATACGCTGGACGTCGCCCTCGACGGCTGCGGAGCCCTCTATCGGCTCGCTGGGTCCGCCACCACCGCAGCAGGCGCACGCCGCACCTGGACCCGTGGGATCGGACTCCGACGGCACCCCGGTGTCGTTGTAGGCAACCTGCGCCGTCGCGGCACCCGCACCGCCGACCCGAAGCTCTGCGAAACGCGCTGAGGCGAACCGGTAAGACGCGAAGAATACGACCAGGACAAGCCCTGCAACGATGGCCCAGCGGCCGAACGAAGTGCTCGCCTGAGTGCTGTTGTTCTGCATATCTGCACTACCTTTCTCGTTTGTCATCATGCGAACGCGCCCCCGAGAACGAGACCCATCATCACAGCGACACCGATGGTCGCTCCAACAGCGATCAGTTGCATGGGGGTGAAGCCGAAGAGGGACGCCGGAGCCGGGGTAGTCTGTCCCGCACCGGTCTTCCGGTTCCTCCCGGCCGTGGCGGCAACCGGCTTGCGGCGCATCATGAAGATGAGCCCACCTGCTATGCCGGCAGCTCCGAACAAGACGGGGACCGTGTTCTGGCCCACCGCCGAGGCCCCGGCGCCGCCAACAGAGAGCTGACCCGACATCATGCCCATGCCGCAGGTCAGGGTGTAGGAGCCGGCCTTCGCGGCGGGCAGGTCGACGATCGTCGTCGCGAACGGCTCCAGATCGACGAGCACGCCGAGCTGCGGCACCGCAAGCTGGTCGGAGCACGCGCTTGCCTCCTGCCTGTCAACGACAAGCCGGACGGGCTGGTCCGCGGGAATGCTCACGACCGACGGCTGGAACTGCACGTTGGCGATGGTAAGGGGAACCTCGACCACGCCATCGGCGCCGGCCTGGTACTCCTCGGCAGGTGTCGTCTGCTGCGTAGGCCCGCCAAGGACAGCCTGCCTGATGCTCTGGGCCGTGACCGGCGAGCCGAGGAGCATCGCGCCCCGGTTCAGATACACGAGGCCGAAGGCAAGCACGACGACCGCAAGCGCGACCATCGCGCGCTCCTTGAGGCGCTTGGGGATCAAGCTGGATGCGGTGCCGAAGACGAGCATGAGCGGAGCGGTCCCAAGGCCGAACGCAAGCATCGCGAGCGCTCCGGCGCCCGGGCTCCCGGCGGCGGCCGCATTGAGTTGCGCGGCGATCAGGGGAGCACACGGGAAGAGACCCGTGAGAAGCCCGAATGTGACCGGTGTGCCGAGCGAACTCACGCCGGCTTCGGCGTCGGTGCGCGCCTTCTTGCCTACGCGCGACAGCGCGGTCACGAGGAACTTCGGGGGCTTCGGGGTCAGCCGGGCCGCCCAGGGAAACTTGCCGGTCATGCCAAGGGCAAGGACGATCATGAACAGGCCTGCGGCGACCATCACGTAGGGCCGGATGGCGTCGAGGTTGAGTGCGGAGCCAACGGCCCCGAGCACAAGCCCGACGAGCATGTAGCTCAGTATCTTGGCCGCCTGATATGCAAGATTCGGTGTGATTCGCGCAGCCCAGGTATCGTCCTTGGCGCCCTTGAGCGCGTACGACACCACCATCGGGCCACACATGGACACGCAGTGCAGGCTAGTGACGAGCCCAAGCGTGAACATCGGTAGCAATAGGTCCACGGTCCCTCCTCGCGGGATCGAAGGTGCACAGGTACCCGCAGCGGCGCTTTCGCCGTGCGGTCAGCGAGGAGGTGGGTCTAGATCAGGAGGCGGCCCCAGAGAGGGTCGTCAGGTGGCCGAGGAGGCTCGTCCACGGTGGCGAGCGTCCACAAGGGGCGCCGCGCCATCACAGGTGCCTTGAAGTAGGCCGCGAATACGGCGACGGCGAACATCATCACCAGGAACTGGGCGAGGACGCCCGAAGCGGCGTCCGACGGGAAGTACATATGGTCGCAGTTCAGCAGCGACGTGAGCCCGCCCATGCCCATGTGGTGACCGTCGGCAACGGGTCCACACAACGCCATCATGCACATGGGAATCAGGACGACGACGATCGCGACGGCCGAGAGAACGGCGATCGGAGCATAGCGTGCATCTCGGAGCTTGCGGATCATTGGATCCCCCGTCAGCTGTTCCTGGGCGTCTCAGAGCAATGTTCGTGCCGATTCGACCACCGAGACCACAGTCTCTGACAAGAGGTTGCGCAGAACCCGAACCCGGCGTGTGTTCCGAGAGCCTCGCGCACGCAGTGTGATCTCCTGGGCAATCTCCACACTGTTCGCGCGGCAGAACTCGCGAAAGTCGAGGAGTGTCGTGTGGTGAATGTTCGGCGTCTCGTGCCACGTGTAGGGGATAGTCCTGGACACGGGCATTCTACCCCGAAACGCCAGGTATGCCCGAACGCGCCAGTGCGCGAAGTTGGGGAACGAGATGATTCCATGGCGTCCCACCCGCAGCATCTCGCGCACGACCAGTGCGGGTCGACGAACGACCTGCAGTGTCTGTGAAAGGATGACGACGTCGAACGCGCCGTCGGGAAAGTCCGCGAGCCCATCATCGAGGTTGGCCTGGACCACGGCAAGCCCGCGTGCGACGCACGCAGCAACGCTCTCGGCGGCGAGTTCCACGCCCCGGACAGTGCACCCGTGCACGTCTCGCAAGTACACGAGGAGCGCTCCGTCCCCACAGCCGAGATCGAGCACGCGGGAACCCGGAGGCACAAGGTCGGCAATCAACAGCAGGTCCCCTCTGAGCAGCTCGGAGGTTGTCACGCTACGCACCTCCCATCCGGGCGCCCACTTCGAGAAACGGCGTGATCAACCGGCCCTGCGCTTCGGGTTCGAGCAGAAACGCATCGTGCCCGTACGGGCTCTGTATCTCGGCAAACGCAACCTCCGCGCCCACCTGCTGCAGCGCGCGCACGATCTCGCGGGACTGGTACGTGGGAAACAGCCAGTCGCTCGAGAACGAGATGATCAGGAACCGGCTGTCGATACCCGCGAGTGCATCGGCAAGCGAACCGACGTTTCCGCACAGGTCGTAGTAGTCCATCGCCTTCGTCATGTACAGGTAGGTATTCGCGTCGAAGCGCTCAACAAACTTCCGACCCTGGTGTGCGAGGTAGCTCTCCACCTCGAACTCGGTGACGAAGTCGAAGGCGTGCGCATCGCGATCGCACAGGCGCCTCCCGAACTTCGCGCGCATCGACTCGTCGGACAGGTACGTGATGTGACCAACCATGCGGGCGACCCCGAGGCCGTTATGCGGCTGTCCGTGGTCGTGGTAGTGCCCGCCCCGGAAATCGGGATCGCCGAGGATCGCGGTCCGCCCGACCTCGTTGAACGCGATCGCCTGAGCCCCGAGACGCCACGTGGAGGCAATTGCCATTACCGCATCGACCTTGTTCGGATAGCGCTTCGCCCACATAAGCGCTTGCATTCCGCCCATCGAACCTCCCACGACGCACGCGAGCCGCTCGACGCCGAGCACGTCCAGAAGTGCCACCTGCGCATCTACCATGTCCTCGATGGTCACAAGCGGGAAGTCGAGCCCGTAGGGCCGTCCGGTCGCAGGGTTCGCGGAACCCGGTCCGGTGGTGCCGGAGCATCCTGCCAGGACGTTGGCACACACGACGAAGTGTCGGTCGGTGTCAATCGGCTTGCCGGGACCGACCATCATATCCCACCAGCCGGGCGCGTCGTCGCCGCTACCGTCCGGTCCTCGCGCCACGTGTGCGTCACCCGAGAGCGCGTGGCACGCGAGCATAACGTTCGAGTCGTCTTCGGCGCGCGTCCCGAACGTCTCGTAGGCTACCTCGACGTGTTCAAGTCGACGACCCGAAGACAGCGTCAGGCCATTCGCAAGCTCGACCAGACGCGGGCCGGACGCGTTTCGAACGCGTCTACCGGTCACGGTGTCCATCGATCACACCCGACCTAGCGCCTGGTCGAGATCGGCAATGATGTCCTCGACATCCTCTATCCCGACAGAGATCCGCACGAAATCGGGGCCGATCCCCGCACGCTCAAGCTCTTCGGCGGACAGCTGGGAGTGCGTCGTCGAGGCCGGATGGATGATGAGCGACTTGGCGTCACCCACGTTGGCGAGATGGCTGAACAGCTCCACCGATTCGATCAGCGTGCGCCCGACTTCCAGGCCGCCCTTGACGCCAAAGACCACGACGCCGCCGTAGCCGTTCGCGAGGTAGGTGTCGGCGTTCGCTCTCGTTGGGTGATCGTCGAGCCCGGGGTACGTGACCCACGCGATCTTCGGATGCGTCTGTAGATAGCGAGCAACGCTGAGAGCGTTGTCGCAGTGCCGTTGCACTCTCAGTGAGAGCGTCTCGACGCCAAGGAGGAACTGCTGGGCGTTGAACGGAGACAGCGACGCACCGAGATCTCGCTGGAGTTGCACCCGGGACTTGATGGCGAATGCGACGTTGCCGAGGCCGGGGAAATCGCCGAACACGTCCCAGTACTTGAGGCCGTGGTAGCTCGGATCCGGATCGGTGAAGCCGGCGTGACGCCCGCCAGACCAGTCGAACGTGCCTCCGTCGACGAGCACGCCGCCGATCGAGGTGCCGTGCCCGCCGATCCACTTGGTCAGCGACTCTACCACCACCGCCGCGCCGTGCTCGATGGGACGGCAAAGATACGGGGTCGCGAAGGTGTTGTCCACGACGAGCGGTATCCCGAGCAAGCCAGCGGCATCTGCCAGTCCCGCAAGATCCGGCACGTCAAGCCGGGGGTTGCCGATGGTCTCAACGAACCACGCCTTGGTCGTTGCGTCACTCGCGGCGGCGAACCCGTCGGTATCGGTCGTCTCCACGAATCGCACGTCGATGCCCAGACGACGGAAGGTGTGAAGGAAAATGTTCCAGGTGCCGCCGTAGAGCGAGGTGGAGCTGACGATCGAGTCCCCGGTCTCGCAGACATTGAGCAAGCCGAGCACTTCGGCAGCGTGCCCCGACGCAACTGCCAGCGCAGCCGTCCCGCCTTCCAGCGCCGCGATGCGCTGCTCCAGCACGTCGTTGGTAGGGTTCATGATGCGCGAGTAGATGTTGCCGAACTCACGCAGGCCGAAAAGATCGGCCGCGTGTCCGGTATCGCGGAAGTTGTACGCGACGGTCTGGTAGATGGGGACGGCGCGCGACCCGGTGGTCGGATCGGGGGACTGGCCACCGTGGATGGCAACGGTGTCGAATCGGGGTGCGGTCGAATCGCTCATGGTGGCGCCTCGCTTTCGGTTCTCGATTGGCGAAGAGGAACAGATGCCCGCCGGCTAACTCCCGGCAGGGAGCAGTGTCCGCCCAGATCCAGCGCATACGCGCCGAGACCCGGGCCGGGTCATCATCATGTCCATCATCGTCACGAGCACCGATGCGGTAGCCATGAGCCTTCGATCACACCTCCTTCACCTGTCGCGATTGGCGGTCCTCATGCAAGGACCGTACCGATTCGTGAAATCATAGCGAACTCCTTGGCAGTATTCACGCACGAGTCTGATGCGGAATCGCGGGCCCAAGAGCTGCGCTACACTTGCCGGAGACCCTCCCCGACACCCGGAGATCGCCATGAAGAAGCGCCTCGGTCCATCCGATCGTATCTATCCGATGCCGAGCCCGCTTGTCGTGGGGGGCACGATGGAGAAGGCAGACACCATGGCCGTGGCGTGGATCGGCATCGCGAGCGGCGCCCCTCCGAGCATCGGGATGGCTCTGCGCAACACGCGCCACACCCTCGAGCTGATCCGCGAGACCGGCGAGTTCACCGTCAATATCCCGTCTGCTTCGCAGGCTGCGGTAGTCGACTACTGCGGCATCACGAGCGGGCGCGACCACGACAAGTTCGCCGAGACCGGGCTGACCCGCACACCGGCAGCCGTGGTCGCAACGCCGCTCATCGAGGAATGCCCCTACAACCTCGAATGCCGCGTCACTCACGAGGTGGAGGTCGGCGAGTACGTCTTTGTTATCGGCGAGGTGGTCGAGACCCATGCCGAGGAGAGTGTGCTCGACGAGACCGGCGCCAAGGTCGATGTCGATCTGCTCGACCCGCTCGTCTACATCGCGGGCAGTCGCGACTATCGCAGGCTCGGCGAGAAGATCGCCGACGCGTTCTCCGTCGGCAAGACGCTTCGAGACGGTGGCGACACGAAGTGAGCGCAAGCGAAGCCACAGTGCGTGACGCACGTCCCGAGGAGGCCGTCGCGATCGCAGCGCTCATCCGTATCGCGTTCCAGTCGCAGGCCAAGCTCTACGAAGACGACACCCTCCCGCCGCTCTTCGAGACCGCCGAGACCGTCCGCGCCGCAATGACCGCCGGCATCGTGCTCGTCGCCGAGGAGAGCGGACGCATCGTCGGCTCGGTACGCGGCGACCTTGCCGACGGGACGTGCCGGGTCGGGCGTCTGGTGGTGGAACCGGACGTGCAGGGCCAAGGAGTCGGCCGTGTACTCGCCTCGGCGATCGAACAGCGCTTCGCGGGCGCAAGACGCTTCGAGATCTTCACCGGGCATCGCAGCGCAGGCCCACTGCACCTGTATACGAGCCTGGGGTACGCCGAGTTCAGACGCGAGAACGTGGGCGAGCGCCTCGACCTCGTCTTCCTGGAGAAGACGGGCCCCGGCGCCCGCTAGACGTTCGTCCTGGTACTGCTACTCGAGACCCCGGCGCATGATCTGCGTCATCGCACGCAACTTGCCGACCTGCTGCGAGCGGTGCCTCTCGAGCTCGGACTTGCGGCTCGGATCCAACATCGCGTCGACGTAATCGGCAAGCTCAGAAGGCTTGAACGGCTTGGTCATATACTCGCCGCTGCCCGAATCGAGCGTGTCGAGCTGGTTGTCGAGATCGCCCACGGCCGACAAGAACACGATCGGAATACTCTTGGTGGCCGGGTCGGCCTGCAGGCGCCGACGAACCTCGTGTCCGTCCATCCTCGGCATCATGATGTCGAGCACGATAAGGTCGGGCTTCTCGAGCCGGACCTTGTCGAGCGCCTCTTCACCGTTGTGTGCCACGACCACGTCGTAGCCACGCGCACTCAGGGTCGCGCTGACGAGCTTGACGATCGACGGCTCGTCGTCAACGGCCAGAATCCTCTTTGCCATGCTCCCACCCCTTCGTCTACGCGCCGTCGAGAACCTCCGCGACAACATCGCCGAGGACGCTAGGCGTGAACGGCTTGCATACATACTTGGTCGCGCCGCGGCCTATTCCTTCTTCTTGCTCGTAGACCTGGCTCTTTGCCGACAACATTACAACCGGGATGCCCGCCGTGTCCTGGTCGGCCTTGAGCTTCTCCAAAGCCTCGAATCCGGTCATCACCGGCATCATGACGTCCATCAGAATCAGGTCCGGATGGTGCTCCTTCGCCAGCGAGATTCCGGTCGGCCCGTCCGACGCCTCGAGTATCTCGTGACCACGATTCTGAAGCGAGAACGACACGAGGCGCCTGATATGCGGTTCATCGTCGACCACGAGGATGCGCGCCATCAGCTACTCTTCCTTGCCAAGGAAACGTTCGATGCTCTCGACAAGATGTTCCGGCAAGAAGGGTTTGCTGACCTGCTCGGCCGCGAGCTTGACGATGTCGATGTGCTTCTCGTCGATCCGGTGGGCCGTCATGACGACGATCGGTATCTCCCTGGTCGCGTCATGACTCTTGATTTCCTGAATGACCTCATACCCGTCCATGACCGGCATCTGAAGATCGAGCAGTATCAGGTCGGGCTGCCGTTTCTCGACAGCCTGCAGCGCCTCGGCTCCGTCGTATGCGCACTGCACGGCGAACCCTTTGGCCCGAAGCATCGTCGACAGCGTGTCCACGATGTGTCGATCGTCATCCACCACGAGAACGACCGGAGAGTCCTTCGAGCCCACGAGCTCGTCAACGACTTTCACGAGACGGGCGTGGTCAATCGGCTTCTCGAGATAGTCTGCGGCACCGTGGCGGAGGCTCTTGCCTTCGTCGCACACGATCGAGAGCACAACGACCGGGACATCCCGCGTCGCTGGATGGTCTTTGAACTCCTGGAGGAGTTCAAAGCCGTCCGCGTCGTCGAGCATGACGTCAAGGGTGATGAGACGTGGCTTCGCGGTCTCGGCGACGGCCAAGGCCTCCTTCGCCGAGTGGGCCTTCACGACATCGTAGCCCCGCTTCTGGAGGTACTTCTCGATGAGGTCGGCGATCTCAGGGTCGTGGTCGACCACGAGTACGGTCCCTCCGACCACAAGCGGCGCCTCGACAGATGGCGTTCGCACCAGCTCGTCCGGCGCGACCGGCAGGCTGAAGCTGAATGTGCTCCCCTCGCCGGCGACGCTCTCGACCCAGATCGAGCCGCCCATCAGCTCGACGACCGTCTTGCAGATCGAGAGGCCAAGACCTGTGCCGCCGATCTCGCGAGTGAGAGTCGAGTCGACCCGGAAGAACTTGGTGAAGAGCTGAGCCTGGTCCTCTTCGGAGATGCCGATTCCGCTGTCCGAGACCGATATCACGACGAGGTCGCCGTCACGGCCGACACCGATCGTCGCAGCTCCGCCGCCGGGAGAGTACTTGATGGCGTTGCTCACGAGGTTCATCATGACCTGCCCTACCCGGTCGCGGTCGCCCGCAACGCGCGGCAGATCGTCGCCCACCTTGGCCGAGAGTTCGACGTTGGATTGATCCGCATAGGTGCGAAAGGTATCTAGCACGCCTTGGACGATCTCCGGCAGCTCAAGCGGTTCGAGCTTGAGGTGCACGCGGCCCGACTCCATGCGGGAGATGTCGAGCAGGTCGTTGATGAGCTCGACCAGCCTGTCGGAGTTCTCCTGCACGATCTGGAGGAACTCACGCTGGATGTCGTTGATCTCGCCCGCCTCACCGTCGACGATGAGGTCCACGTACCCCTTGATCGAGGTCAGCGGCGTGCGCAACTCATGGCTGACCATCGACACGAACTCGTTCTTCATAACCGCGATCTCCCGCGCGGCCGTCACATCGTGGAGAGTGGAGACGCAACCGATGTAGCGCCCTGCACGGTCGATGACCGGGTTGGTCCGGACCTCAAGCACCCGGTGCTCCGGCACTTCGATCATCACCTCGGCCACGTCGTTGCTTCCCGGTTCGCCAAGGATCGGCGAGTTCTTCCGAAATACCTCACATGTCACACACGCCGCCGCTTTGTCCCGGTATGGGACAGGAGTACCATCCGGCCCCGGCGTCCCACACCGCAACCAGCAGCGAAGGTCCTCGGACCCGTATTGCGGGCAATCGAGCACGTTGCAGCTGCGGATGTCCCAGCACGGCTCGACGCTGTCCTCGTCGGGCAGCACCTGACCGAGCAGCTCGCCCATGCTCACATGCTGCCCGATGGCCTCCCGGACCTTGTCGCCGAGCATCTCGACCGCCGCAGGATTCGCGTACGTCACGCGACTGTCGGGGGCGAACACGAGCAAACCATCTCCTGCGCCGGCAAGAATCGCCTCTGCACGCTCCTGCTGGCTGACGAGTTCGGAGTCATCGCGCATCACGATCGCTACGCCGGCCTGACTCCCGCTATCGAAGGGAACCGCCTTGCAGCTGAGGACGCGGTTGTTCACGTTCACGACGACTGGCACTATGGGTGCGTCGCCGCCCTGGCTGACAAGCTCCCGCACCAAGTCGACGAGCTCCGGCACACCGATGGACGCCATGTCCTTGCCGACCACATCCCCACGAGAGATGCCAAGGAACTCCTCGGCGACCTCATTGAACAACCGTACACGGCTGTCGTCGCCGACGATGACATAGCCCTCGGAAGCGTTGGCCATCAGTGTGCGGATGTGGAGTTGCTTCCTGGCCTCTTCGCCGGGCTGCGCCACTGCGACCGCCCCTCTCATTGAACGAAACTGCGTATCACTTGGGTTTTCGACGCGAACAGACCTTCACCTGCCTTAAGCAGGAACGCCAGCTCAGCTGTCGTAGTAGGCCATCGAGACGCGCACATCGGAGGATCCATGGGAACGAAGCGCATCCTCATCGCCGACGACAACCGCTTCATCCGAACTCTCGTAAGAGCGGCCTTGTCTTCGCTCGGACACGAGATCATCGAGGCTGTCGACGGGCAGGAAGCATGTGACCTTGCGTTCTCATGCGAGCCGAACCTGATCATCCTGGATGTTGTTATGCCCCACATGAGCGGGTTCGAAGTGCTCGAGCGCATCCGGACCACCGACGGCGCGCCGACGTGTCCCATCGCGATGCTCACAACAGCGGCTACCCCTGGCGACCACAAGCACGCCGACGAGTTCGGTGCCGAAGGCTACATTACCAAGCCGTTCGACAACGCTGAGCTGCGACAGAAAGTCACCGAGCTGCTGGAGGACTGAACTCGGCCCGGCACCGCCGGGGGTGAGCCGTCCGAATCCATGTCCGGAGAAGCGGCCGCAAAGCGGTCACCCTAGGCGAGGTTGCGGTGCATCCGCTCAAGGAGTGACACCGCGGTCACGATCTCCTCGGCGGTCATCCCGCTGGTAGCCTGGAGCATCAGCGATTGGTTCAGCGTCAGCATGCCGGTGACGATCTGGTGGCCTTTGCGAGTGAGTCGCGCCATGTCCGGCGAATGATCGTCCCGGTCCCGGCGCAGCATCCGCTTGTTCTCAAGGTCGAGCAGCAAGCGACCGGCCTCGGGAGGTACGGCGATACGCTCGTCGGGGCCTATCTCGCGAAGGTCACCGGGGGAGCACGTCTGGGTGTAGACACACGCGAGCATGCTCCACTCGTCCACAGTCAGCCCGAAGCCACTGGCTGTCTGATGCATCCGGGTGCGGAGAGCCCCGTCGAGCTGCCCGAGCATGAAGCCGAGGCGAACCTCGGTCACGTGTTGGACCGTGCTGACCCCCACTAGCGTCCCACCCCCATAAGTCACGGACATGAATCAACCTTACCCGTGATCGAACCAGCCGTCACGCTGTTGGCTCCCTCATATCCGCAGTTCATCCCCAGGCTAGGCTGGAACCGGACAAGTGGCGCACCTGCCTCGGTGAGCGGCGTCGACAAGGCTCAGTCGCCAAGCGCATCCATCTCTCGAAGCATTGCCCGAAGCTGCAGGAGAATCGCGGGCACGCTCATGCGTACCGTCGAGACCACGACGTTGTCGTCAAGTCCAAAGTAGTGGTGGACGATCTTGTCCCTCATGCCCGCGATGCGTTTCCACGGGATGTCTGCATAGCGCAGCACCCACTCCTCGGACACTTGCTTGGACGCCTCTCCCAGAACCGTGAGGTGATGCATGACAGCTCCCCGCACCGGCCGCCGGGGATCGGGCAACTCATCGTCAGAAACACCCTGTGCGAAGGCGATGATGTACTCACAGGACTCAATCATGTCCCGAACCGGCGAGCCAATATCACGCTCCCAAGACATGCACTCTCTCCCCGTCAACGTACGACCGCACATGGGGGCGTAGCGATGCGAAGGAGCCCGCATCGGCCTTGCGGCCCAGAAGCTCAGTCAGGTACTCCTCGGACCCGAAGACCGTGTCCAGCGTTGGTACGGCGACCTCCACGATGAGGTCCACATCGCTGTCCGATCGCTGCTCGCCCCGTGCGAACGATCCAAAGACGTCAACTCCGGTCACCCCATAGCGCTCTTGCAGCTCTGCCGCATGCGCCCGAATGCGAACGATGACCTCGCCGAGGTCGCGAACTGGTGCCGAGCGATCGGCCCCGGACGTCTCTAGCACGGCGGCACCGTAACCCGCTTGCTCCTCGGCGGCCAGAGGCGACTCCGTGGCACCCTTGGCCTCCCCGCCAAGGAGAACCGCCGCGACGCCGAGCCCGAGGGCTGTCGCGACTCTCGTGAGACGCGACAGCGAAACGCACCCATACCGCTCACGCTCCCAGCGGGCGATCTGCTGTTGGTGGATGCCTAGCTGCGCGGCGAGCTCGCGCTGCGTAAGCCCGCGTGCGATGCGCGCAGCCACGAGTGCGACTCCGATGTCCTCTTGAACGGTCATGTCCCGAGGATACAACCACTTTGTTGTACTGACAATGATTTCGCTGTTCGCGTCCGCCGCGCGTAGGAGCTGCTAGTGCAGCTCCAACTCGCCGTTTTCGCCGATATCCACAGTGGCTGTGTCCCCTTCGCTCATGCGCCCTTCGATGAGCGCCTTGGCCACGCGGTCGACGACTTCGCGCTGGATGACGCGCTTGAGCGGCCGCGCCCCGTAAACGGGGTCGAAGCCATCGAGTGCGATGCGCTCGATGGCCGCAGGCGTGAGCTCAAGCGCGATCTTGCGCTCGGCGAGCCGCTCACGCACCTTGGCGAGCTGGATCTCGACGATGTCGCCGATCTGCTCGAGCGACAGCGAGTGGAACACGACAAGATCGTCGATGCGGTTCAGGAACTCGGGCCGGAACGTCGCCCGCATGGCTTCTTCGATCATGGCCTTCATGTTCGCGTCGTCGCCGGACTTGGCCATCTCCTGGATGAACTGCGACCCGACGTTGCTCGTCATGATGAGAATCGAGTTGCGGAAGCTCACAGTGCGGCCCTGGCCATCGGTCAACCGTCCGTCATCGAGCACCTGAAGCAGCACGCCAAAGACGTCCGGGTGCGCCTTCTCGATCTCGTCGAGCAGCACGACGCTGTACGGCCGGCGACGCACCGCCTCGGTGAGCTGCCCGCCTTCGTCGTAGCCGACGTAGCCCGGGGGCGCCCCTATGAGCCGCTGCACGCTGAACTTCTCCATGTACTCCGACATGTCGATGCGCACCATGGAGCGTTCGTCGTCGAACAGGAACTCCGCCAGCGCGCGGGCAAGCTCGGTCTTGCCGACGCCGGTCGGCCCCATGAAGATGAAGCTTCCGATCGGCCGGTCGGGGTCGGACAGGCCCGCACGGCTCCGCCGTATCGCCGAGGCAACCGCCGCGACCGCCTCGTCCTGGCCCACGACGCGCTCGTGCAGCTCTTCCTCGAGATGCGCGAGCTTCGCCATCTCTCCTTCCAGCAAGCGCGAGACGGGCACGCCGGTCCACGCGGCCACGACTTCGGCGATCTCTTCGTCAGTCACTTCCTCGCGCAGCATGCCGGCACCCGATTGCAGTTCGCGAAGGCGGCCGTCGGCCCCATCGAGTTCGGCCTCGAGTCCCGGGATGCGGCCGTAGCGAATCTCGGCCGCACGCTGCAGGTCGCCTTCGCGCTCTGCCCGCTCGGACTCCATCTTGGCCTCGTCGAGCTCCGCCTTGAAGCGCTGGACATCCGTGATGACGCTCTTCTCCGACTCCCATCGGGCCTTGAGACCGCTGAGCTCCTCTGAGACGTCGGCCATCTCCGCGCGCAGGACCTCCAGCCTCTCCGCAGAAGGCTCGTCGCTTTCCTTGGTCAGGGCGGCTTCTTCGATCTGCATCTGCCGCAGCCTGCGATCGAGCACGTCGATCTCGGTCGGCATCGAGTCGATCTCGATCCGGAGGCGCGACGCGGCCTCGTCGATGAGGTCGATCGCCTTGTCGGGCAGAAAGCGATCGGCGATGTAGCGGTCCGAGAGCGAGGCCGCAGACACGATCGCGCCATCGGTGATGCGCACGCCGTGGTGGACCTCGTACTTCTCTTTCAACCCGCGCAGGATCGCGATCGTGTCTTCCACGCTCGGCTCGCCCACATAGACCGGCTGGAATCGGCGCTCCAAAGCGGCGTCCTTCTCCACGTGCTGGCGGTACTCGTCGAGCGTGGTCGCGCCTATCGCATGCAGCTCGCCGCGTGCGAGCGCGGGCTTGAGCATGTTACTCGCATCCATCGAGCCCTCGGCGGCTCCGGCACCCACGATCGTGTGCATCTCGTCGATGAAGAGCACGAGCCGACCCTCGGCCTGCTCCACCTCGCGCAACACGGCCTTGAGCCGGTCCTCGAACTCGCCGCGGTACTTCGCTCCGGCCACCATCGCGCCGAGATCGAGCGCGACAACGTCCTTGTCTCGCAAGCTGCTCGGTACATCACCGTCGACGATGCGCTGCGCGAGCCCCTCGACGATCGCGGTCTTGCCCGTACCCGGCTCGCCGATCAGCACCGGGTTGTTCTTCGTGCGCCGTGATAGCACCTGGATCACGCGGCGGATCTCGTCGTTGCGCCCGATGACCGGATCGAGCTTGCCGTCGCGCGCAGCAGCCGTGAGATTGCGGCTGAACCGCTCGAGCGCCTGGAACTGCGACTCGGGGTTCTGGTCGGTGACGCGACTCCCCGCCCGCAACTCCTCGAGCGCTTCGAGCACCCGGGCCGACGTCACCCCGGCACCCTTCATGAGCCGACCGGCCTCACCGGAGTCCTCGGCGATGGCCACCAGCAGGTGCTCGGTCGAGACGTAGGCGTCCTTCAGCTTCTCGGCCTGCTTGAACGCCTCGGCCAACACCGTGCTCAGCCGAGGACCCACGCCTGCCTGGCCAATGCCCGCACCGCTGACCTTCGGCATGGCTTCAATCGCCGAGGAGACCTCGGCCTCAAGCGCATCCGGGCTCGCACCGACCTTCTGTACGATCGGCCGCACGATTCCCTCGGCCTGGTCCAGAAGCGCCTTGAGCAGATGCTCCGGCTCGATGACCTGCTGGGACGCGCCATCGGCGATACCCTGCGCGGCCCCCAGTACCTCCTGCGCCTTGATTGTGAGCTTGTCGAGTCTCATCTCGTGCCTCCATACGTGCCGCCCAGTCGAGAGCGGCTTCCCGCAAGCGCCCGACCGGGCTTCGTCTCTCCACCGTGGGATCCTAGTCTCTCCGCGCAAGCCCTCCGCGCCTGACCATCACGATCTCGGCACGATACTCCCGGCGCACCTGTTCGGTCTCGCGCTGCGCTCTGCGCCTGACGTCCTCCGTGCGTGCGTGCATGCGATCGATCTCTCCTCGGAGACGCTCGACTTCGCTCTCCAGCGCCATGATGCGCTCCACGCCCGCGAGGTTGATGCCCTCCTCCTGCGTGAGCTGCTGGATGAGACGCAACCGCTCGATGTCGGCCTCGGAGTACAGGCGTGTATTGCCGGCCGATCGCTGCGGCTTGATGAGCTCGCGGCGCTCGTAGATCCGCAGTGTCTGGGGATGCATGCCGGAGAGCCCGGCCGCCACGCTGATCATGTACAGCGGCCGTTCCCGTCCGATCCCTGATCGCTTGTTCACCATCTGTACACCTCCCGGGAGTGAGCGCCTGCCTGGCCCCTACCCGATGTGAGCCCTAAGGTCCTCGCTATGCGACGCGCCAAACTCCTCGAGCAACTCCTTGCCTTGCGCCGTGAGCTTGGTCGGGATAACGATGTGGGACTTGACCTTCAAGTCCCCCCAACCTTTGCCCTTGAGCTTCGGGGCTCCCTTTCCGGCGAGCCGGAAGACCTTGCCCTCCTGCGTGCCGGGAGCGATCTTGAGCTTGACCCTCTGGCCGGAAGGCGTCGGTATCGTGACCTCCGTGCCAAGAGCAGCCTCTGTGACCGACAGCGGCAGCTCCATGTGCACGTTCGCACCGTCACGCGTGTAGTAGGGATGCGGGCGCATCCGCGTCACAACGTACAGGTCGCCGGCCGGACCGCCCGACTCACCGGGCTCGCCCTTGCCCTTGAACCTGAGCTTGCCTCCGTCCGTCACACCCGGAGGTACGTTCACCGTGACCGGCTTGACCTTGACCACACGCCCCTTCCCCCGGCAGGTCGTGCACGGCGTCTCCACTATCGTCCCGGTGCCATTGCAGCGCGGACATGTGCGCGAGATAGCGAACATTCCTTGCCCCTCGCTCGTGTGCCCGGTCCCGCCGCACGTCGAGCATTTCGTGCGCGAAGTCCCGGGCTTGGCGCCGGTGCCTTTGCAGACAGAACAGGCCTCCGCCCGCTGGATATCCACCCGCGAAGAGACCCCTTCCAGGGCCTCTTCGAAAGAGAGGTCCAGGTCATATGTGAGATCGCGTCCTCGGCGTGCCGAGGAGCGTGAGCGTGAACCAGCCCCGCCTCCGAACATGCTTCCGAACAGGTCTCCCATGTCTCCAAGGTCGACGTTCTGGTAGGAGAACCCACCTCCACCCGCACCGGGCCATCCTGGGCCGGGACCGCCGGCGCCGGGCGGGGCATTACCGCCGAAGTACTGCCCGTATTGGTCGTACTGGGAGCGCTTGTCGTCGTCGGACAGGACTTCGTACGCCTCGTTGATCTCCTTGAATCTCTCCTCGGATCCACCGGCGTCAGGATGATGCTTGCGCGCCAGCTTGCGGAAGGCCTTCTTGACCTCCTCGGTCGAGGCGTCCTTCTTGACGCCGAGTATGTCGTAGTAGTCCTTCCTGCCGGCCATGGCCTACTCCTCAGGTGCGGACGGCCCCCCGGTGGCGACGACGACCATCGCCGACCGGATCACCCGGCCGTGCATCTCGTAGCCCTTCTGGTAGACCTCGATGACGGTGCCCTCCGCGACATCGGCGTCTTCCTTGCTGCCGACCGCATGGTGCCTGAGCGCATCGAACTGTATGCCAAGGGGGTCGACCGGAGTCGCGCCTTCCTTGGCCAGGACATCTAGCAACTGACCGAGTACCATCTCGACACCCGTTAGCAGGTCGCTGTCTCCTCCGGCCGTCGCGTGATCGATGGCTCGCTCTAGATTGTCGATTGCAGGCAACAGGTTCTCAACGAGGCGCTGCCCCGCACGCAGGGTCGCGTCGTGCTGCTCGCGCACCATGCGTTTGCGGAAGTTCTCGAATTCGGCCTGGACGCGCTGGGCCACCTCAAGGTTCTTCGTCGCCTCTTCGCGAGCGGCTTCGAGATCCTCGGCGAGGCGGTCCCCGCGAAGCTCGAACTCGGCACCAAGGTCTTCTTCCAGCTCGGGGTCGAACTCAGGTTCGGGGACCCGCTCGGGGCCCCGAACCTCGCGTGCGTCCTCGTCGTGCCGGCCCATGCTACTCATCTTCGTCGACTACCTCATAGTCGGCCTCGACGACCTCTTCCTCATCGCCGGCCGGCGCATCGCCGTCACCTTCGTCCGCCGGGGTGTCCTGATAGACGATCTCGGCAAGCTTGTACGAGACCTCCTGCAGCTTCTCGGTGAGGGACTTGAGCTCGTCGGCGTCATCGCCCTCGAGGGCCTTCTTGACATCCTCGGCAGCAGACTCGCACGCGGTACGCGTTTCCTCGGGCACCTTGTCGCCCAGGTCCTTCAGCGTCTTCTCCGTGGAGTACACGAGCGTGTCAGCCATGTTGCGGATCTCGGCATCATCCCTCTTCTTGCGATCTTCCTCTGCGTGGGCCTCGGCATCCGTGACCATACGGTCGACCTCTTCATCGGACAGCGCCGTGGAGCCGGAGATTGTGATCTTCTGCTCCTGACCGGTCCCCCTGTCCTTGGCCGACACATTCACGATTCCGTTGGCGTCGATGTCGAATGTGACTTCAACCTGCGGAATACCGCGTGGTGCCGACGGGATGTTCATCAGGTGGAACTTGCCGAGGGTCTTGTTGTCGGAAGCCATGTTGCGCTCACCCTGGAGCACGTGGATCTCCACGCTTGTCTGGCCGTCTGCGGCGGTCGTGTAGATCTCGGACTTGCGCGTCGGGATCGTGGTGTTGCGATCGATCATCTTGGTCATGACTCCGCCAAGCGTCTCGACGCCCAGAGAAAGCGGGGTCACGTCGAGTAGCAGGATGTCCTTGACGTCGCCTGCAAGTACTCCGGCCTGAATGGCGGCACCTACGGCTACCACTTCGTCGGGGTTGACGCCCTTGTGCGGGTCCTTGCCCGTGATCCCCTTGACCATCTCGACGACGGCAGGCATGCGAGTTGAACCGCCCACGAGAATGACGTGGTCAATATCCGAGGACTTCACGCCCGAGTCCTTGATCGCGGTCTCGACGGGCTTCTTGCAGCGTTCGAGCAAGTCGCTTGTCACCTTCTGGAATTCGGCGCGCGACAGGCTGTAGTCGAGGTGCTTCGGTCCCGCAGCGTCCGCCGTCACAAACGGTAGGTTGATCTGCGTGGTCTGCGTCGTGGAAAGCTCCATCTTCGCCTTCTCCGCGGCCTCCTTGAGGCGCTGCAGGGCCATCTTGTCCGCACGCAGGTCGATACCCTGGTCGGCCTTGAACTTCTCCGCCAGCCAGTCGATGACGCGCTGGTCCCAGTCGTCGCCGCCGAGGTGATTGTCCCCGCTCGTCGACTTGACCTCGAACACGCCCTCGCCGATCTCCATGACCGACACGTCGAAGGTGCCGCCGCCGAGGTCGAACACAAGGATCGTGTGGTCCTCGTGCCCCTTGTCGAGTCCGTACGCCAGAGCTGCGGCCGTCGGCTCGTTGATGATGCGCTTGACCTCCAGGCCGGCGATCTTGCCCGCGTCCTTCGTGGCCTGGCGCTGCATGTCGTTGAAGTACGCCGGCACGGTGATGACCGCTTCGGTCACCGACTCGCCGAGATACGCCTCCGCGTCTGCCTTCAGCTTCTGCAGAACCATCGCCGAGATCTCCTCGGGCGTGTAGTTCTTTCCGTCGATGTCGACGTTGCAGCGTCCATCCTTGCCCTTGAGCACGTTGTACGCGATCGTTCCGCGTTCGGACTTCGTCTCTTCGTACTTGCGGCCGATGAAGCGCTTGATTGAGCTGATCGTGTTCTCAGGGTTGGTGATGGCCTGGTTCTTGGCCGCCTTGCCCACGACGCGCTCGCCGTCCTTGCGGAACGCGACGACCGACGGTGTCGTGCGGTCGCCTTCCGAGTTGATGATGATCGTCGGCTCGCCGCCCTCAAGAACCGCCACAGCCGAGTTCGTCGTGCCAAGGTCGATCCCCAGTACCTTGCCCATAACAGATCTCTCCTTCCTGCTCGCCCTCCTCGGGCGCTTGACCTCCAGGCTCCGGGCTGAGCCCGGGTGTCTGATGCTAAAATCTTAGTCCTATGTTGTCAAGTTTCATTACAACGTAGTTGTATGCCCTGTCCGGCGTAGGCCGAACTGCTTCCGTGAGGTCTTTCGCGAACGAGTGTCTTTACATCGGTGCTGCCGATTTGTAGAGTACGGGCGAATGCTCAGGCACGTGCGACACAAGGGAGGCCCGATGCCGCGACCGATCATCAGTGAGGACGAGTGCTCTGCCTGCGGTATTTGCGTTGACGCGTGCTCCGAGGGCGTGCTTGAGCTCGTCGGGGACACGGCAGAGGCTGTCAACGACGACGACTGCACGGCGTGTGGGGCCTGCATGGAAGAGTGTCCGATGGGGGCTATCGAGGAAATCGAAGAGGACTAGCGTCCCGGGCGGCTTGCGGGAATCGAAGCGGGCCTAGGACCGCCGCTTCGTACTCGAGTCCAGCGCGTGACGGGGGTCGAGTTCCTTCATCTGTCTCCAAACGCGCCGCTTTCGCGAATCATCCACGAGCGACGCCTCCAGCCCGTCGACCGCGAGCGCTACGCGACCGTGCAATTCGATCGGTCGCCCGAACGCGAGATCCACTCCAAACGCCCTCCCCAGGTCATCACGCGCCTCGTCGTCAGTAGCGATGATGGTGACGGGGTCCACGGCCTCGAGAACCTGGCGCAACCGGCTCGCCACATCATTGTCCGTCGCGTCGGAGGTCGGGCGACAAAAAACAGCGAATGTCGAACCCGGGTCGAACCCAAGCCGCTCGATCGCCTTGGCGGCGGCCTCTCCGTCAGGCCCGGACATGACCGGCGCTCCCGAAAGCTCAGCCGGACCCGGTATCCCCTTGACGAATGCGACGCACGGGAATCGCTCACCGGCGATAGCGTTGTCGCTCGCCCCCCGAACCAGGGAGTTGGCACGGGCAAGTTCCGCTTCGACCTTGCGCTGAAACAGCTCAGGCAGCATTCCGGTATCGCTCACACCGTTCCCGCTTCCGCCATCCGAGGCCAAGCCAGCCCGAAGGCACCGCGCCCAGACGGCACTAGGATCTCTCGAACCACCGATATGTCTCTGCCAGCCCGGTCGCCAAAGGCTTGCGCGCGTCCCAGGCGAAAACGCTCCGCGCCTTCGAGGGATCAAGCGCGCTCCGCGCAACATCTCCCACGCGCTCAGCAGCATGTGGGAAGCGAGCTTCCACCCCGGCCGCTTCAGCCATCATGCGCGCCAGATCGTTCACGCTCGTTTCCATGCCGGTGGAGATGTTGAAAGCAGGCCCGCCGTCGCATGAAGCGCTCAGGCGCACATCCACGAACAGGGCCGCGAGAATCGCTCCGACCACATCGTGTACGTAGATGAAGTCGCGTGTCTGCTCCCCTGTGCCGTAGATGGTCGCTGCGGTTCCGGCAGCCAGATGCGCAGAGAAGATCGCGACGACCCCACCTTCCCCCTGCCAGTCTTGCCGGGGTCCGTAGACATTCGAGAAGCGGAAACTCGCGAAGTCCACACCGGACCCGACCAGTTCAGACGCGAGCATCTCCTCGGCAGCGAGTTTGGACTGGCCGTAGGGGTTGCTCGGGGATTTCTGCGATGTCTCCAGCAGAGGAACCGACGTCGGCTCGCCATAGACCGCCGCCGATGAGGCAGCGATCATCCGGATAGCCTGGCAACGTGCGGCGGCCCCCGCCACGCGGCGAGTACCCTCGGCGTTCACCTGCCAGTCCCTCTCCGGATCCACGATCGAAGCGGCCACACTCGCCTGGGCAGCCAGGTGCACGATTGCGTTCGGTCGGAACTCGCCGATAGCTGCAGGCATCTCGAGATTGGTGATATCGAGCTGCCTGAACCACACGCCCTTCGGAACGTTGTCGAGGCTGCCCGTCGAGAGATCATCGATAACGCCGACGGTGTAGTCTGGAACGAGCGCCTCCACGACATGAGAACCGATGAATCCTGCACCACCTGTGACGAGGACCCGCATACCGCCTCCTACTCCTGCTTCGCAGGGATATCGGTCTCGATCTTCCGCACCTCAACTAGTTCGGACTGGACGATCAGACGGTACCTGGCGCTATACGGTGGATGACATGCGGTGAGTGTGAGCGTAGGCACGTCTGTAGTGTCCAAGACCTCCACTCTGTTCGGCGTGACCTGAAACGTCTTGAACACAACGTACCGATAGCGCCGATACGGCGAGTACAGGTAGATGGTATCACCGGTGGCGAGCGCGTCGAGCTTGCGGAACGGAGCGCCGTAGGTCGTGCGATGCCCCGACACGCCGCTGTTTCCCGTGGGTCCGGGCAGGTCGGTGTAGTCGACCCATGCCGGCCCCCGCTTCAGGTTCTCGCGGGAGTGACCTTTCACGACAAGCGCATCGAGGCCCATGTCGGCGCTCACGAGGCGTCCGAACACGCCGCCGTCCTTGAGCGACTCCCAATACGCGACATCCTCGGCCTCGTATCCGTTCCAGTCGAACTGCACGGTTCCATCGTCAAGCAGCCTGTCTGGCGCTGGGGACGTGAGGACCGCCAAGGAAGAGACCTCCGACTCGAGGTCGGCCTGGCGCCACCCTGCGGCAAGGTCCGTGAGGCCGTAATAGGACAGGAGACCGACCGCTATTCCAAGGAAAACGTTCCCCATGCCGTGCGCGATGAGGCGAAGCGGGCGACCGCTCCCGCCTGAGGATGCGGGCATGAGGCGAGCTGCTGCTCTTGTCGACTCCATGAACCGCCTCGATCCGGTGGTCAGAACACCCGCAGGCTACTGCACTGCACTGCACTGCACGCACAAAGTGTGACCTGCGCCTCACGAACTCTGTGACGGAAACCACAACTTCCCTCTAAGGACTGTGTCCTCGCGTGCCGATATCACGAGTGTAAGACATTGAAAGCCGCATATCGCCAGTGCTCCCCGATAAAGGCACGGCTCGCCGAAAGACGAGCTTCGCAAAGTCACGGGTCTAACGGAAGGTTCGCCTTCCCACGACAGCCGGACCGCCGGGTACGACACCGAAGCCATTCAGGCCCGGTTCCGCCCAGCGCCATAGGGAGGAGTCGGGTCGATGTGCATCAGGGGCCGTACCGAAGGGGTGCACCACAATGAAGACCGCAATTCGAACGAATGCGACTCGCATCGGCGTCACGATGCTTGTCGCCCTTCTGATTGCCACTGCGGCGCCCGCCGTGGCCACCGCCATCAGCCCTACTCCTGCTGCAGGCGGACTTCGTGTGACCCAGCTTGCCCCTGACGCCCCGCTTGCACCCAAGGTCCAGGTCGCGCAGTCCGGCATCTCAGCTCTGTCCAAGGTGATGTACCTCAAGGAAGCCCCCCTGCCCGTGATTGTCAAGACCACCTCACGGGGCAGTACGACCATCCAGAGCGTGGCCACGAAGTCCTTGGCGAGGAACACAAAGAGCTCCGGCGGCGATCTCGCACAGGCACAGTCGATCCTCTCGGGGCTGATCGCGAAGTACCCGATACTCGCCGGCGCCACCGTGACCATCGGCGACGCTCGCGGATACCAGGCGATCGCGTACTACCAGTCAGGAAGAATCGTCATCAGCAAGAGCCGCAGCGCAAGCCTGTCCACCATCCTGAACCACGAGGTCTGGCACATCATCGACTGGAGAGACAACGGCAAGATCGACTGGGGCGAGAACGTGCCTCCCAAGTAGCAGACCCGCGCCACGATCGTTCAGCCACTCATGGCAATCGCCCGGCAGCCCGTCTCTCCCACGTACCGGCGCAAGGCCCCGACTCACCTGAGCCGGGGCCTTGCGTCACCAATGCCTGTGCCAAGAGGAATGGGCCGCGCTCGGCGGCCCATTCCGTTGTCATCGCCAGACCCTCAGCACTCGAGCGGCCCATGTGCGTTCATTGCATCATGCACCAATGCGACCGGCGCGCCGTAGCACGAAGCCGGTCACTATCGCGGCCATTGCGAACATGAGAAGCATGAGAACGCTACCACCGGTGAACGGCAGGAACGGCTCGCCGACCACTACTCGCCACGTGTCGCGATCGTTGTCCGGGTTCCGATCGTTCGGGTCCTTGATCACAACAACGTTGTCGACGTTCGTCTTGCCATCGGGCATTGTCTCGTCGATCTTCACGACGTACGTGACCTTGCCGGACTCGCCGGCGGCGAGATAGCTCTTGTTCCACGTGATCTTCCCGCCTGCGACGGTTCCCCCGCCTGCGTCAACGACCGTTGCGTAACGTTCGTCGTAGTCATCGACGATCTTGAATCCCTGCGACGGGCCGTCGCCCACGTTCTTGAACGTGAGGGTGTATGTGACCTTGTCGCCCGGCTTCGCCTTCGTCTTGTCGGCGGACTTCTCGATCGTAAGATCGGGAGGCGTGAACGGTGTCGTCGGATTACTCAGCAGAACGGTTGCCTCGGCGGTGTTGTTGTTCTCGTCCCAATCGTCCGGGTGCGAGATCACCACATCATTGTCGAGAGGCGTGATCACGTCGGCCGGAATCAACTCGGGGTCCTTGACCTGGGCCACATACGTGATCGAACCGGTGGCTCCAGCCGCCAGTTCGGTACCGACGGTCCAAACAAGCGTGTCGCCGTTGTCGACCGCACCAGCAGCGTCCACGACATCCACGAGCGTCTCATCGTAGTCGTCCGTGACGGTGAAGTCCTTGGCCGGGACCGAGCTTTCGTTCTTGTAGGTGACGGTATAGGTGATGAAGCCCAAAGCAGTCGCTGTTGGCACATCCGAGGCCTTGGCGATGGAGAGGTCCATCTCCGGGACGTCGACGTTCCAGTCGTGCGTGTCCACGAGCTCCTTCTCGAACTCGGGAACCAGGTCATCAACCAGGTCTAGCTCCAGATACGGGAAGTCTTCGTAGAAGTAGGCGATGTTGTAGATGTCGTTCTCAAGTGACGGCATGGGCTTGGTGGTCTGAATCGTGACGTGCAGTTCGTGGGTAACTCCGTCAGGCGCCACGTCGCCGACGTCCCAGGTGATCTCGTCACCCGAAACCAGGCCGCCTCCATCCACGTCAAGAATCGAGTAGAGAGCGGCATCCGCATCGGCGAAGTCGTCGACGATGAGCACGCCGAGAGCCGGGCCCTGGCCGTCGTTGCGATAGCTGATGGTGTATTCCACCTCGTCGCCCGAAGCCGCAACTGTCTTGTCGCCGGTCTTCATGTAGGTCATCTCGGCGTAGGCCGCGACATAGACATCCCAGTAGTCCTGGATGCTTTCCTGCATGTGGTGGAGAGTCGCCACGTTGTGAACGACGTTGAAGTTGTCGGGCATCGTATCGCGGAGCTTCACCGTGTAGGTCACGGAGTCACCGCTCTGAGCTGCAACGGTGCCGATATCCCATGTGATCGTGCCCGGAACGCTCGTGTCGCCGCCGCCGGCGTCCACAACGGACTGGACGTAGGTGGTGTCGTAGACATCGTCGAGCGTCACGTTCTCTGCGGCAGTGTTGCCGTCGTTGAACCAGCTGACTGTGTAGGTGACTTGATCACCGGGGTCGGCGTTCGACTTGTCTGCTTCCTTCAGGATCGACAGAATCGGCGCCGCATCGACGTCAACATCCCAGTCATCGGGATACTCGTCGCCGTCGTGGAGCAGTGTCGCGTCGTTGTGGACTACGTTGTACGTCGAAGGAACGATGCTGTGAACTCGAGCCGTGTAGGTAACGCTACCCGAACCTCCTGCGGGCAACGTGCCCATATCCCAGGTGATCGTGTCGCCGTCGTCCGTTCCGCCACCGGTGGACTCGATATCGACGAGAGCCTCGTCATAGTTGTCGACGATCTCCACGTCCTTCGCTGCGGTGTCACCGGCATTGGCCCACGACAGCGTGTAGGTCACGAGTTCGCCTGGCTGTGCGGCGGTCTTGTCCGCCGTCTTCTCGAAGCTCAGGTCCGACGAAGCGTCGACGTCTACCGTCCAGTCATCGGACTCGACGAAGTTCTCGTAGAACTCGTAGATGCTCGCCTCGTTGAAGATGTCATTGATGACGTCAGGCATGACGTCGGCTACCCGAATCGTGACAACCAGCGTGCCGCTGGCACCGGCCGCAAGATCGCCGAGGAGCCACTCGATGCTGTCGTCGCCGTCTTGCGTACCACCGTCGGCGTCAGTGATGGCGAAGAGACCCGCGTCGGCGTTTGAGAAGTCATCGACTATGCGCACGTTCTTCGCCTCGGTAGTCCCTGTGTTCCTGTAGTCGATCGAGTAGGTAACCGTGCCGCCTGTGACAGACTCAATGGCGTCAGCGCTCTTGCTGATATGCAGCTCCGCCGCCGCATCTACTGAGACGTCCCACACGGCCTGGTCGGCCAGTGCGTCGCCCTGATAGAGCGATACGGTGTTGTGGACGGTGTTTGTCACCTCAGGCATGACGTCCTTGACCTTCACCTGATAGGTGAAGCTACCGGTCGCGTCAGGAGCCACGTCGCCGAGATACCAGTAGATCGTGTCGCCATCGTCGGCCCCGCCGTCGGTCGAGACGACCTCGGCCAGGCTCTGGTCGTAGTCGTCGGAGATCCACACGCCGTGTGCCGACGTCGAGCCACCGGTGTTGGACCAATTCACCGTGTAGGTGACGGTCTCGCCCGGTGAGGCGATGATCTTGTCCGCGGTCTTGTCGACGTCGAGCGCGGTCTCGGCCGGCACGCGAACGAGGGCCTCGGCTTCGGCCACAATCTGACGATTCACAAGCAGGTCAGCGTAGTTGATTACGTAGTTGGAGATCTCCGGCATGTAGTCGAAGGCGGTCACGGTGTAGCTCACCGAGCGGGTGACCCCGTCGGCGGGCACGGTGCCGAGAGCGAAGAGGATCGTGTCGCCGTTGTCGATGCCGCCATTGGCGTCGAAGACGCTCACGAGCATCTGGTCATAGTCGTCTTCTATCGAGACGTTCTCTGCATCGAGCGAGCCGGAGTTCGTGTAGTAGAGCGTGTAGGTGATCGCTCCGCCCGGAACCGTCTCGGACGGCACTGCGACCTTGTCGAAGGACCAGTCGGGAGCCGCGTCGACCGAAACCATCTCGGTGTCTTCGTCGACCCATTCACCGTCTTCGAAGATCGCGGCCGTGTTGAAGATCTCGTTGTAGGCAGCCGGCATGACGTCCTTGAGCTTCACCGTGTAGGTCACAGATCCGCCGGACTTCGCTGCAACAGTGCCCACGTCCCACGTGATCGTGCCGGGAACGCTGTCGTCGCCTCCGTCGGCGTCGACCACGGAGTCCACGTAGTCGGTGTCGTACGTGTCCTCGACCGTCACATCGGTGGCTGCGGTCGTCCCGTTGTTGTACCACTCCACCAGGTAGGTGACTTCGTCACCAGGCTCATCGGGTGATACCAGCACGCTCTTCTCGATGGAGAGTTCGCTCGAAGCATAGATGTCGACATGCTCCGAAGCCTGGTCGACAACCTGCTGGTTCATGGAGATGCTGGCTGTGTTGTCGATGTCGTTCGAGAACCCGGGAAGGATGTCGGCAACCCGTATGACGACCTCGAGCGAGTGATGCACGCCATCTGCCGCGACAGGGCCGATCGGCCAAAGCAGTACGCCTCCCGGTCCCGGAATGCCGCCTCCACCGTTCAGCACGGAGTAGAGCAGCGCGTCGTCAGGGGCGAAGACGTCCATGACCGCGACGTCCAGCGCTGCCGTGCTCCCATCGTTCCAGTACTCGATCATGTAGGAGACGGCCTGACCCGGGACGGCGACGTCGACTGACGCGACCTTGGTGATGTGCAGTCTGGGCGCCGCAATGACGCGAACGTCTTCCACGGCGAAGTCCTTCGACACGCCGTCCAGGCGGATGTCCGCCCGGTTGTGGACGGTCTCGTTTGCTGTCGGCAGAACCCCGATCACAGTCGCCGAGTAGGTGATCACATGCCACGATGTGCCCGCAGGGAGGTCCCCAATGTCCCACGTCAGCTCGTCGCCGTCATCCGTTGCGGGCGCATAGCCTGTGGGCGTGACAAGCGTCTCGTCGTAGTCGTCGACGATCGACACGTCTCGAGCGGTCGTATTCCCGGTGTTGCGATACCGGAGGGTGTAGTTGATCACTTCACCTGGAGCCACCTCATCGCGGTCGGCCGTCTTCTCGATCTCGAGCTCGACACGCGGGATGAAGTTCAGTGCCGAGAACTGCACGGTCGTCGTGCGCGGTATCGTGATCGTCTTGGGCGTGACCAGGTTGGTCGAAACCCAGTCCCCGTTGACTACCTCGGAGAGCTCGTAGTCTCCGGGAGGGAGCTTCGAGAACGTCGCCACCCCGTCGGCGGTGGTTGCAGTCAGCGTGAACGGGTACGCCGGATCGAGGTACTTCAACTTGAAGGTGAAGGCGGGAGAGGTCAGCTTGGGATCCGGATCGCTCGTGTCCCCGTCGCCATCGAGGTCGTTGTACTTCGTGACCTCAAGATAGCTGTCGGGAATCGCCGCAGCGCCGACCGGGAACGGAACGGCCTTCTGGCCGATATTGTCGCCAGAGTGCCAAGCCCACAGGCGCGCCTGCGCGCTCGCACCATTGAAGAAGCTCGCCCCCTTGTAGGGAGTGGCCTTGGTCTGCCAGTACTCGGTTATGGCGAGATGCGCTTCGAAATAGACCGCTCCCACAGAGTGCGGAGGGATGAGGAACTCGGCGATCTCCGGAAGCTTGGTGACAAGACCCTTGTCGCCGTCCACTGGCACGTCCTGAAACTCCGGTGTCACCGAATGCAGCCCGGACGATGGGAATCCGTCCCCAGACGGAAGCGAAGACGCAACGTACCAGCTCCAGCCAAAGGTGTCGTCGATTGCGATGGCGCTATTGGCTGCAAGCGCCTCCTTGTAGTCCATCCAGTACTCTGCCGCCGGAACGGCCTGAGTCGTGTTTGAGGAGTTCTCTATCTTGAGCCGGAACGTTATCCACTCACCCTCGACGTAGCCCTCTTTGAGGTTCGAGTGGACCCAGGACCCGAAGTGGCGGCTGTAGCCCTCCATGGTCACGCTGCTGGGAGGGACGTAGTCCCAAGCGATCGACGAAGCAGCGAGCGGTACACTCGGAAGGGCAGGTGGGGTCGAACGGTCCGTCACAGTGGCAACTGCCGAGGAGACTGTCGCTGCAGGCTCGCTGTCTGCGACCGGCGCGACTGGCGCCTCCTCCGACTCAGCGCCCTCGGATTCCTCCGCCTCAGGTGCCGGCGCCTCAACAACGGGATCAGCCAGCTCCTCGACAGGCGGTGGTGATGTGGTCGCCTCCTGTGAAGCTGAGGTGTTCCCATCGGCTACCGCAGGAATCGCGGAGCCGATGCCTGTGAACGATACCACCACTGCAAGCAGCAGCAGTGTCGTCAACAAGCGCGCAAACGGGCCTTTACGGCGAATGCTTCGGGCCATGGTACTCCCACCCTCCTGAACGTGCGTTGCTGACGAATACGGCCGTCTCGGAAAAGAAAAAGGGACCTGCCCATCAGCAAACGGACCGGTCTCACCATTGACTCCGCGCCGGCTCCTGTGGTGACCGTCACGCTCCGGCGCCTCGATGTCTCCCGCTGTCCCAAAGTCCGAGGACGACTATGCTGTTTGCCGACTTTCGGCCTTCTACCTCCCGCCTTTATACCCCGAGGACGGGTCAGGCAGGGGGCCGAAACCCATCCTCCAAAGGGATGAAACCTTGGTCTGCGATGGTATGACCTGCACCACCCCCGGTTGGCGGCAAACGAAGAGAGGGCCGCATTCTCGCGGCCCTCTCGGGACTGACCCGCTCGGCGCTCCGCCTGAGCGAACCACCGCTCTTTCGCTGTTGTCACCTCCTGTATACCCGAACTTTGTCTTGTCTAAGCCCATGCCTTCGTTGGTACTAAGTCTAGAACGCTACTGCGCCCCCTCCTGATTCGCCGCGCGGACCTAGGTGGAGAGCGGCTTGCGCTTCTTGGGTGGCGGCCCGCAGCCATCGACTAGCGCACGCGCAAAGACCTCGTCCATGGAGTCGACCGGTATGATCTCCAAGTCATCGCGCACGTGTGGTGGCAGGAGATCCAGGTCCCGCACGTTCTCCTTGGGTATGAGGGCGGTGGTGATTCCCGCCCGGTGTGCGGCCAGCAGCTTCTCCTTGAGTCCGCCTATCGGCAGAACCCTGCCGCGGAGTGTGATCTCACCCGTCATGGCCAGATCGCGCCGCACCGGGCACTCGATAAGGCACGACGCAAGAGCGATGGCCATCGTGATTCCCGCCGAAGGACCGTCCTTCGGTATGGCGGCAGCCGGTACATGGATGTGCATGTCGTACTTCCTGTTGAAGTCCTCGTCAATGCCGAGGCTAGCGGCGCGAGTGCGGATATATGAGACCGCAGCCTGGGCAGATTCCCGCATGACGTCTCCGAGCTGTCCGGTGAGCGTGAGCTTGCCATCGCCCGGCATCTTGGTTGCCTCGATGAAGATGATGTCGCCTCCAACCTCGGTCCAGACCAGGCCGGTCGCGACTCCGATCTCATCCCGCTCCTCGGCCAACCCGTAGGAGAACTTGGGCGGGCCAAGGTAGGTGTGGATGTTGCGTTTGGTGACCCGGGTCTTGCCTTTCTTGCCTTCGACCACCTTCCGCGCCACCTGCCGGCAGATCATCGCAATCGTCCGCTCGAGATTGCGCACGCCTGCCTCTCGCGTGTAGCGCCGCACGATCTCCCTCACCACTTCGTCGACGATCTCGAGCTTGCCCGGCGTGAGCCCGTGTTCCGCAACCTGCTTGGGGATGAGGTACTGCCGCGCGATGTGCGACTTCTCGTCCTCTGTGTAGCCCGGGAAGTGGATGACCTCCATGCGATCCCGCAGCGCGGGCGGCACCGGGTCAAGGAGGTTCGCCGTCGTGATGAACATGACATTCGAAAGATCGAAGGGCGCCTCGAGATAGTGGTCCTGGAACGCGTTGTTCTGTTCCGGGTCGAGCACCTCCAGCAGGGCACTGGTGGGGTC
Organism: Actinomycetota bacterium; assembly: GCA_030682655.1. Taxonomy (NCBI): domain Bacteria; kingdom Bacillati; phylum Actinomycetota; species Actinomycetota bacterium. The sequence goes on from JAUXNU010000205.1 coordinate 78,411, forward strand.
GCCCCGGAAGTCCATGCCCACCTTGTCGATCTCGTCCATCATGAATACGGAGTTGTTCGTGCCTGCTTGACTGATGGACTGGATGATTCGACCCGGCAAGGCACCCACGTAGGTCCTGCGGTGTCCGCGGATCTCGGCCTCGTCGCGCACTCCGCCAAGGGATATGCGGATGAACTCCCGTCCGAGCGAGCGGGCGATCGACTTGCCGATGGATGTCTTGCCGACGCCGGGAGGTCCCACGAAGCAAAGAATGGGGCCCCTCATGCGATCCGTGAGCTTGTGAACCGCAAGGTACTCAAGCACGCGCTCCTTGACCTTCTCGAGACCGTAGTGGTCCTCGTCGAGGATCTGCTGAGCGGCGACGAGGTCGAGTTTCTCCTCGGATTCGACGTTCCAGGGAAGCCCGGTGAGCCAGTCGAGATAGGTGCGGATGACCGAGGTCTCGGCAGCTGCTGACGGCATCTTCTCCAGGCGACCGAGCTCCTTGAGCGCCTTCTCCGCCACCGGCTCGGGCATGCCTGCCTCGGCGATCTTGTTCTTGTACTCGTCGATCTCCGCCTGGATCTCATCGTATTGACCGAGTTCCTGTTGGATCGCCTTGAGCTGTTCGCGAAGGAAGTACTCTCGCTGCGTCTTGGTCATCTGCTCTTTGACGCGATTCTGGATCTTGGAGCCGATCTCCAGAATCTCCAGTTCCTTGCGCAAGAAGCCCGTCGCACGCTCGAGCCGTTCCCTGGGCTTGATGGCCTCGAGGATCTTCTGCTTCTCCTCGACCTTCAGGTTCAGGTGAAACGTGACGAAATCCGCGAGCCTTCCAGGTTCCTGGATGGTCGAAGCGGCCATCAAGACCTCTTGCGGAATCGGCTTGCCAAGGTCGGATGCTCTCTCGAAATCGTTGATGAGGGCCCGCATCAACGCCTCGGTCTCGACGTCGACCTCGACCGACTCCTCGATAGGTTCCACACGGGCAGCAAGGTACGGCTCGGTCTGCACCCACTCCACGATCCGGATGCGCTGTGCACCCTCAACGAGAGCCTTGGCTGTGCCGTCCGGCAACTTGAGCTCCTGCATGATGGTCGAGACGCACCCGATCTCGTAGACGTCGTCCGGACCGGGGTCCTGGACCTCCGCCTGCTTCTGAGTGACCAGGGCGACCATATGGCCCTCCCTCATCGCCTCTTCGAGGGCGTTGATCGACCGCTCGCGCCCCACGAACAGCGGGACCACGAGATTCGGGAAGAGAATCAGGTCCCGCAGCGGAATGAGCGGGAGCACGTCGGGGATCGTATGCGGTCCGCTGAGTTCAGACATGCGGGGAGATTCCTTTCGTCGGGTCATGCGATAATCATTCTGCCCGATTCTTCGACACCGTACACGCCACGTCCTGTGCACGATACCAGCTCAGGAACTGTGAGCTGACTTGGAGTCCGTTTTGATGCACGCCTCGACTGCGCGACGCCGGGCAATCGTCCCCGCCTTTGCGCTCATGCTGCTGGCATCGCTGACTCTGGCCACGATCGCCGGCAGCGCCCCGGCAACGCCGCCTTCGGGGCGAGAGGATTCGGGCGTACTCCCGGTAACCCTGGACACAGGAGAACTCGCCGTGCCTGCGGACGGCGAGTTCAGCTTCCGAGTAGGCGTCGAGGTTGATCGGCCGACCTCCTATCTCGAGGTACGTCTCCAAATCCGGCGCTCAACAGGTCGGCTGCTGTACCAGAAGACCGAGATTCGCCACGAAGTCGCCACCGGCACCGTCGATATCACCTTCTCGCGCGGACTTGCCGACCTCGATCTTGAAGCCGATGCCTATCCGATCGAGGTCCGCGTGAGATCCGACAGCGGAGAGGTCCGCGAGTGGACGATCGAAGACCGGCTCCTCGTGTTCGACAGGAACCGCACAGCCACACCCGTGGTTCTCGTGGCAGCACTCGACTCGCCCCCGATCTTCGACCCCCAAGGGCGGGCGGCGACCGACCCGTCAACGTCGGACGCCGCCCGTAGACAGACCGATGAGCTGTGCAGACTCATCCTCGGTAAGCCCGAGATTCGAGTCACACTCGCCGCTCCACCTCTGGTGTTCGAAGAGTGGGCACGGATCTCCCTCGGATACGATCTCGCAGCTCCTGAGGGTGTCGTCACCGTTCCCGCCGAGGATCCGACGCCCAAGCGTTACTCGGCGACGCTTGACGTGCTCCGGACGGCGATCGGTACCGGACGTCTCGAGCTTCTGAGTGTGCCGTATGCGCAGCCCGACACGGAGGGCCTGCAGGCAATCGACAGGATGCTCGACCTAACTCAGCACTACGAAAGGGGCCTATCGTCCTCCTTGGCGGCTCTCGAGACCACCCCGAGCCCGGGAACGATGCTTGCTGCCGGAGCCCTGCCCTCGGAGGCTCTCGCTGCGATCGGCGGTCGCGGGCTGACCTATGCGGTGACCACCACGGCGTCTGTGGAACCTCAGGGCGAGCTGGTCCCGGGACTGCATGTGATCGAACGCTCGAATCTGCGGGTGTTGCTGGTCGACCGAAGAGCCTCGGCAGGCCTTGCGAGCGGCGATCCACGCGGACTCGCGGACTCGGTCTTCGACCGGTACCGCTCGGAGACCCCCGGCCAGCCGGTCGTGGCCCTTGTGCAACTCGGTCGTAGAGGCGGGTCCGCGTCCGGCGATCTCGCTCGCTGCGCCACATCGCTCAGCTCGGCGAGCTGGGTGAGACTGGTAAGCGGGACCCAGGCGGCGGCGGGCGACGCCGGCGCGGACATACGCGTCACCGCAGCGCCGGACACCGGAACAGATGCCCCGGGAGGCTACTGGTCCGAAGTGAGCACCGCTCGGGCCTACGCGCAGGCACTCGTAGCCGCGGTCGGCGAGCAGGACAGCGGCGCCAACTCGACTGTCGCCGCCTCTCTGATTGCGGAGAGCCGATCTTGGGCCGGCTCTGATGGAAGCTGGAGCCTCGCAGACCGAGGCCGTGCTTACGCCGCAGCGGCCCGCAGAGCTAGCGAAGCGATCCTGGACGGGGTTTCTATCATCGCCAAGGACGTCACTCTGTCGAGCGCCCGGGGCGATATCCCCGTCGTCATCGCCAACGGCACTGAACGGGAGCTCGCAGTCACACTGCGGGCCGAACCATCAGGACTCGGACTCATCGGCGAATCCTCCAAGAGCTTGGTTCTGAGACCATCGGACAACTTCATTACCGTGCCCGTTGACCTGAAGTCGGCGCTGTCTGGCCGCCTCAAGCTCGGAGTGTGGGCCGGTGATGTCCGCCTGGACGAGACCACCGTGACAGTGAGAGCATCTTACCTGGACAGGCTGGTGACAGTGTCAGGCCTGGCTGTCATCCTGATAGGGTTGTTGCTCTTCATCCGACACCGCGTCAAGAGCGTCTCTCGGCGCGAGACTACACCCCCGGAATGACAAGATGACATCGATGGAGGCAGCTCGATGAAGAAATGGCTCGGTGTCGCCCTCGCTATCGCGGTCTTCGCGGTCATCGCGAATGACGCAGGACGGTATGCGACCACCGTCTACGAACTGTCGAACATCACCCGCAGCACTGCATCAGCGGCAGGCCGGACGAAGGGCTCGCGCGAAACCGTCGGATTGGCTGCTGCGGAGTACGCCGCGACGCGCGGCGTGACCGTCTACGCAGTCGATATTCGTGGCGAGCGCGTCTATGTCTGGACCGAGATGCCCTTGACTCGAACTTGGGCACTCGCACGCATCATGGGCGTCGTCGAGGGTCTTCCGGCCGGAAGCGCATTCAAAGTGAGATCGGAAGCCAATGCGCTTCGCAACTGACCAGGTCGAGATGAGAAACCCCTGACTGGGGTAGACTGACTCCCATGCGCACACTAGTCATCGACACCAACGTGCTTCTCGCCGACCCGGGCGTCCTGCTGTCATTTCCCGATGCGGAGATCATCATCCCCGAGACGGTCCTTGGCGAACTGGACAAGCTCAAGACGTCACGGGTCGATCCCGACCTCCGTTTCCGGGGAAGAGAGGTCAGTCGGATCCTGTTCGAGCTGTCCGAGCAAGGCAGCCTGATCGGCGGGGTGGACCTACCCGACGGGGGCAAGCTGCGCGTGGTGCCGCTCGATAGCGACTCAGAGCTACCCGAGAACCTCTCGACGCGCAACGCGGACGACAGGATACTCGCCGTCGCATTCCAGGTCTGCCGCGAGGACTGCGACTCGCTCACAATGCTCACGAACGACCTCAATATGCTTCTCAAGGCCCAGTCGCTGGGGCTCGCGGTAGAGCGCCACGGCGACGGTGTCGAGGGAAGCTTCGCGCGGCGCTACATCATTCGCCCGTTTCAGCGATACAGGATACCTCTGGCGATTCTCGCCATCGCACTTGCCGTGTTTGCGGCAATCGTCGTCGTCACGATCTATGGCGCCCGCAGCGCGCGCACGATCACCTCTGTGCCGACCGAGTTCCGGGAGCAGCTGTCGCCCAGCGAGCTCAAGATCCTCGACTACCTCCAGACACTGAGCCAGAACGAGAACGATCTCGACACCCGGCTGACACTCGCCAATCTCTACTACGAACTGCGAATCCAGACGGGAGACGTCCGATACTCGACGCTCGCAATCCGGCACTACGAGAAATACCGCGAGGCGAAGCCCGACGCCAACGACGTCCGAACCGACCTGGCCGCGTCCTACTTCTATGCCGGCCAGACCGACCGGGCTCTGCAGGAGGCAGTCAAGGTTCTCGAGAAGGAACCGGATCACATTCAGGCCAACTTCAACCTGGGAATCTTCTACTGGAAGGGACGGACCGACTACCCTGCGGCCGCCAGCCAATTCCAGAAGGTCATCGAACTCACCCAGGGCGGAGATGAGCGGGCGAAGAGCATCCGCGAAGAGGCCCAGACAGCGCTCGACCAGGTGAAGAAGGAAGCCGAGGCTGCGGGACAGCCACTACCGAGCGGGGGGACTCTCTAGAGTCATGGAGAACGTCGATATCGCAATCGTCGGTGGAGGACCTGCAGGGCTCACAGCCGCGCTCTATGCCTCGCGCGCACGCGCCCGAACCATCGTTTTCGAGCAAGGTATCCCTGGCGGCCAGATCGTCACGACCGACTGGGTCGAGAACTACCCGGGTTTCCCCAGGGGGCTCTCCGGCCAAGAACTCGGCGGCCTGATGCTTGAGCAGGCCGAGGAGTTCGGCGCCGAGATCAAGTCATTCACGGCCGTCGAGCGCATCGAGCCGTCAGACCTTGACTTCATCGTTACCACAGCCGACGACGAGCGCTACCTGGCCCGAGCTGTGATTCTCGCAACCGGGGCGGTGCCGAAGAAGCTCGGCGTGCCCGGTGAGGCCGAGTTCACCGGACGTGGCGTGTCCTGGTGTGCGACATGCGATGGCGCCCTGTTCAAGGACAAGATCGTCGCTGTCGTCGGCGGCGGCGACGCGGCCATCGAGGAAACGCTGTTCCTCACCAAGTTCGCCAAACGCGTGCACGTCATTCACCGTCGCGACGAACTGCGTGCTACCAAGTGCATCCAGGAGCGCTGCTTCGCCAACGACAAGATCGAGGTGCAGTGGAGCCGTGTTGTCACCGAGATCGTCGGCCAGGACGGCAAAGTGAGTGCGCTGCGACTGGCGTCGACAAAGGGGGAGCCGGAGTTGCTCCTGCCCCTCGACGGCGTGTTCATATTCGTGGGAGTGGACCCTGTGAACGCGCTCGCGCATGACCTGGCTGACATGAACGAGAGCGGCTACATCACGGCCGACCACGACGGACGCACGTCGTGGCCGGGCATATACGCGGCAGGAGACGTAACCGACTCCGAACTCAAGCAGGTGATCACGGCCGCCGCGAAAGGTGCGTCTGCGGCGTTCGAGGCACTCAAGTACATAGACGAGAAGGTCTGCTCTATCTGACCGCAAGGAAGGGAGATCAGGGGTATGAGCGACATGATGCAGGTCACCGACGCTGGCTTCGAGACCGAGGTCCTTGGCAGCGACAAGCCCGTTGTGCTGGACTTCTGGGCGCCGTGGTGCGGCCCGTGCCGCATGATGGAGCCAGTTCTCAAGGAGATCGCCGAGGAGCACGCGGACAAGATCGTCGTCGGGAAGCTCAACGTTGACGAGAATCCGGCCGTCGCGCAGCGTTTCGACATCCTGTCGATCCCCACGCTTCTGGTATTCGCTGACGGCGAGGTCGCAAAGAAGCTCGTCGGCGCCATGCCCAAGAAGCGTCTTCTCGACGAACTGGCCCCCTGGATCGGCTAGACAGAAGGAGGAACCAACATGTGTGAACACGGCATCAATGCCGAGCAACTCAAGCTCGCCATCGCACAGTCGGACGACGCCCTCGCCATGGTGCAACAGTGGCTCGAGCAGCTCCACCACCTGGCGGATCACGGGCAACGCACCGATTCCAGCATTGCCATCGCGCAGGCGAGCGTTCTCCTTGGCGAGGCTCGCGCCAAGCTTGAGGCGGGCGTGAACGGACTCGATTCCGATGCTTCGGACGGGGTCAATGTGGAGCTGGTCTGAAAGCGGTCCAGGTGCGCGACCAAGACGCCCGGCGGCCAGGCCCGCGCCGGGCGTTTGTGCGTCCACCGGCCCGAAGCGCTCCTCAGTGCGCAACTCGTATCACGCTGTTACAATCGTGCTCGTGAATCAGAAGCGGAAGGCCAAGAACAGCGTCATCCAGCACAGTCAGATCGGCACGACGCCGATCTTCTTCGAGTGTCCCCACTGCGGCTTCCTTTCCAGTGAAGAGAGGTTCGGTGCCGGCGAGACCCTGTGCCCCATCTGCAAGTCCCCGGCCGACGGACGCCGCACCTTTCCGCCGGAGCGCCTCCGCCGCCTCGACGCCCGCATCCGCCACTACCATTCCGAGGGCGAGTCGGAGATCGTCGTGATCCTAGTCGCCGCGTTCCTCGAGGCGATCCTCGAAGACATCATCGACCGAATACTGAGCGCCCGCGGCGCCGACCTGAAGGTACGCGAGGTCGTTCTAGACGGCCAGCGAGCTATCGGAGCTAGAGTCGGCCGTCTCTTCCCACACCTGACGGGTGAGCAGTTCGAGGAGGCCGCCGAGGAGCTTGGCTACCGGGAGTTCCCCAAACGGTGGCGCGACGTCCGCGCGGCGCGCAACGCGTTCATCCACGACTCGCCCTTCCGCGGCCCGCAGGAGACGCTTGACGCGGCGATGGCATGCGAGTCGATGGACCTCCTCGACCAGGCGTACAAGCTCTTCGTGCTCATGAACAACCGTTTCGTGGCGGAGTCCACGCCTTCGCTCCCGTTCAGCAGCCGCTCATAGGGACGGGCCATTGAAGGCGCTCTCGTTCCATATCACCGGTATCGTCCAAGGCGTCGGCTTCCGGCCGTTCGTCTACAACCTCGCCGTCGGCCTCGACCTTGCCGGCTGGGTGCTGAACTCCTCGGAAGGCGTGTTCTGCGTGGTCGAGGGCACTGAGCAGGCCGTCGGGACGTTCGCTGAGCAGCTCCGCTCACAGGCCCCGCCCATGTCAGTGATCGAGTCGATCGTGGCCGAGGAGGTGGAGGCCGAAGGGTTCGCGGGTTTCGAGATCCGCGAGTCACAGGCGGTCGAGGGGGCCATGACGCTCATCTCCCCCGACATCGCCACCTGCGACGCATGCGTCGCCGAACTCCTTGGAGCACACGACCGACGCGCCCGCTACCCCTTCATCAACTGCACGAACTGCGGACCCCGGTTCACCATCATCGAAGACATCCCGTACGACCGGCCGCAGACCACGATGCGGGACTTCCCCATGTGCGGCGAGTGCGCCGGGGAGTACGGCGACCCCTCCGACCGGCGCTTCCACGCGCAGCCCGACGCATGCTTCGTCTGCGGTCCGCGCCTCTACCTCAACGTCGCGCCAGGCGCGGGCGGCGAGCGCGATCTCCCTGCCGACGCAGCCTGGACCCCCGAAACCGAGGCTGTCCCCCGCCCTCACCGGGAGCTCTCCGCCGAGCGCGAGCGGTCTGACGCGATCATCGGCGAAGTCGCCCGCCTCCTTGGCGAGGGAAGAATCGTCGCGATCAAGGGTCTCGGGGGATTTCATCTGGCCTGCGACGCAACGAGCGAGGCGGCCGTGCAGCTGCTCCGGGAGCGCAAACACCGCCGGGGGAGGCCGCTGGCTATCATGGTCGCTGATCTCGCAGCCGCGCGAGCCATCTGCGAGGTCGGTCCCGAGGAAGAGGGCCTGCTCACAGGCACCATTCGTCCGGTCGTCCTGCTGCGAAGGCGCGACCCGGCCGGCGGCGCAGCCGACACGCCCATCGCACCCGCGGTCGCCGGTGATCTCCGCGAGATGGGGGTGATGCTTCCGTACACGCCTCTACACCACCTCCTCCTGCGCGAGGTCGGCCGTCCGCTCGTGATGACGTCGGGCAACCTGTCCGAGGAGCCCATCGCGACCGGCAACTCCGAAGCCCTGGAGCGACTCGGCGCCATCGCTGATGCGTTCCTGCTCCACGACCGGGGAATCTACTCGCGCTACGACGACTCCGTCGTGCGTGTCGTGGAAGGTCTCGTGGAACCGGTCAGGCGAGCGAGAGGCTACGCCCCCTTCCCCGTGCCTCTACCGTTTCAGACCGACATCGACATCCTGGCTTGCGGCCCCGAGCAGAAGAACACCTTCACGCTGCTCACGCGCGAGCACGCATTCGTGTCGCAGCACATCGGCGACATGGAGAATGCTGAAACGCTTGCGGCCTACGAGGAGACGATCGCCCTGTACAAGCGGCTCTTCCGCATCGAGCCGCGTCTGGTCGCACACGACCTGCACCCGGAGTACCTCTCAACGAAGTTCGCACGCACGCTCGATCTGCCCAAGATCGGCGTCCAACACCATCACGCGCATATCGTGAGCGTCACCGCGGAGCACGGCATCGGCAGCCCGGTCATCGGCGTGTCGTTCGATGGCACCGGGTACGGCTCCGACGGCCGCATTTGGGGCGGAGAGGTTCTCATCGGCGATTGGGCGACGTTCGAGCGGTTCGCGCATCTTTCCTACGTCCCCATGCCGGGCGGAGCAGGCGCGATCCGTCGTCCGGCGCGCATGGCAGTTGGCACGCTTGTCGCTCACGACCTGCTCGACCACCCCGGTGCCGCCCCGCTGCGCTCGCGCCTCGCGGACGGCGAGGAGACACTGCTCTTGCAGATGATCGACAAGAGCGTCAACTGCCCGCTCACGTCTTCGATGGGGCGTCTGTTCGATGCGGTCGCGGCCATCGCGGGTGTACGCGACGACGTCTCCTACGAGGGTCAGGCCGCCATCGAGTTCGAGGCCGTCGCCGACCCCGGCGAAGAAGGTGCGTACCTCTTCGAGCACGTCGAGCAGGGTGAAGGCGAGCCCTGGCTCATCGACCCGCTGCCCGTGCTCGTGGGCGTGCTGGAGGATGTCGCGAACGGCGCACCCCCTGGGATCGTGTCGCGCCGCTTCCATCGTGCGGTGGTCCACTGTATAGTCGACGTGTGTCAAGAGGCTTCATCGCGCAACGGTATCAGCGATGTAGCCTTGGCGGGGGGCGTATTCATGAATCGCCTTGTCCTCGGCGGAGCTGTGAGAGGGCTCGCCGACGCCGGACTTTCGCCACTCACCCACATCAGGCTGCCGATGAACGACGGTGCTGTGTCGTTCGGCCAGGCGGTCGTAGCGTGGGCGAACAGACATGAGGTATAAGGTGGCATAGGAGCCGTCTCCTCGAAAAGGGAGGTACGAAACAGTATGTGTCTTGCGATTCCAGCAAAGGTCACGTCCATCGGTGAGAACCGGATGGCAGAGGTGGACATCCTGGGTGTCTCGCGCCATGTCAGCCTCGACCTGGTGCCAGATGCGGTTGTCGAGGACTACGTTCTCGTCCACGCAGGCTTCGCGATCCAGATCGTCGACGAGCAGTTCGCCGAGGAGACCCTGGACCTGTACCGCTCTCTGAACATCCTCGAGGACGAAATGGCCGAGGGAGCATAGGTGTTCGACCTTAGCGGGTTCCGGGACCCGACCATCGCCCGGACGCTGATTGACGCTATCCATAAGACCGCATCGACCCCCGTCAAGCTCATGGAGGTCTGCGGCACGCACACGGTCGCCATCGCCAAGAACGGCCTTCGCGACGTGATGCCCGAAACCATCACGCTGCTTTCTGGACCCGGTTGCCCCGTCTGCGTCACGAGCAACGCCGACATAGACGCTGCCATCGAGTTCTCCAAGCAGCCCGGGGTCATCGTCACGACCTTCGGCGACATGATGAAAGTCCCGGGATCGTATTCGTCCCTCTCGGCCGAGAAGGGCGACGGCCGCGACATCCGTGTCGTCTACTCGCCTCTTGACGCCATCGACCTCGCCGAGCGCAATCCCGACAAGCAGGTCGTGTTCATCGGCGTCGGCTTCGAGACGACCGTGCCGGTGATCGCCTCGGCGATCCAGCAGGCCGCAGCACGCGGCGTTGAGAACTTCTCTGTCTTCTCCGCACACAAGACGGTCCCGCTGGCGCTTCGCGCACTCGTCGACGATCCCGACGTCGCGGTCGGTGGGTTCATCCTGCCGGGCCACGTCTCCGTGATCATCGGCCTTGAGCCCTACCGCTTCCTCGCCGAGGAGTACAACGTCCCAAGCGTCATCACCGGTTTCGAGCCGGTCGACATCCTCCAGGGCGTTCACATGCTCGCGAAGCAGGTCGCCGAGGGTCGCGCCGAGGTCGAGGTGGCCTATACGCGAGCGGTACCGCCCGAAGGCAATCCGGCAGCGGTAGCCAAGATCGAACAGGTCTTCGAGCCCTGCGACGCGGAGTGGCGCGGCATCGGGGTCATCCCCGGCACCGGGCTTGCCATCCGCGAGGAATACTCCGAGTACGACGCCCTCAAACGAGTCCCCATCTCGCCACCCGAGCCCAAGGAAATCAAGGGTTGCCAGTGCGGCGAGGTGCTTCGCGGGGTCACGCTACCCTTCGATTGCAGACTCTTCGGTCGCGCATGCACACCGGAGCATCCGGTCGGCCCGTGTATGGTCTCCTCGGAAGGCTCCTGCGCGGCGTACTACCGCTACACGGACTACGGCAAGTCGGAGAGTTAGCCCCACGAACTGCCCGTTCCCTACCAAGGAGAACCCATGCACCAGGACCGTATCCTTCTCGCCCACGGCAGCGGCGGCACGATGATGCGCGAGCTGATCGAGGACGTGTTCTTCCGCGACTTCGCGGACGACATTCTCCTGCGTGGAGACGACGCCGCGACGGTAGCTGTCAGCACGGGCCGGGTGGCCATGTCGACCGACACATACGTCGTGAGCCCGGTGTTCTTCCCCGGTGGCGACATCGGACGGCTCGCAGTGTGTGGCACCGTCAACGACATCGCGACGGCCGGCGCCACACCTCTGTACCTGTCGGTCGGGTTCATCCTGGAAGAGGGCTTCCCGATCGAAGACCTGCACCGCATCCTCGCCTCGATGCGTGACGCAGCTGCCGAGGCGGGCGTTCGTATCGTCACCGGTGATACGAAGGTGGTGGAGAAAGGTCACGGGGACGGCGTCTTCATCAACACCGCCGGCATCGGATCCCTGCCTGACGGTGTCGACCTGTCCGGCTCCAACTGCAAACCGGGCGACAAGGTCTTGCTCTCCGGCACCCTCGGAGACCATGGGATCGCAGTCATCTCGGTCCGCGAGGGCCTTTCGTTCTCGACCGACATCAAGTCGGACGCGGCTCCTCTGAACCACCTCGTGGCAGCCGTTCTGGGGGCCGCTCCCGGCACCCGGTGCTTCCGCGATCCCACCCGCGGAGGTCTCGCATCCACTCTCAACGAGCTGGCAAGCGCCTCGAAAGTGTCCATCACCGTCGTCGAAGCTTCGGTCCCCGTCCGCGAACAGGTCCAAGGCGCGAGCGAGATGCTCGGCTACGATGTCTTCCAGGTCGCCAACGAGGGCAAGATGGTCGCTGTGGTCCCGGCCGACCAGGCCGAGGACGCTCTTGAAGCGATGCGCTCTGCGCCCTACGGCGAGGACGCCGTGATCGTGGGCGAGGTCGCCGAGTCCCCCGCTGGCAAGGTCTATGTGCAGACCGGCTTTGGCGCCACACGCATCATGGACATGCTCGTTGGAGAGCAGTTGCCCCGCATCTGCTGACGCCACCCAACAGCCCGGAAACGCAAACGCACGCGGCATCTCGGGAACGATAGACTGATTCCATGACCTCTGTGCGTCGCAAAGAGACCCCCGCAGGCCTCGCCCGAGTCGCCATCGCCGCCACCATCTGGGGCTCGATCCCGGTCTTGGTGCGCGCGGTCGATACGAGTTCGGTTGTCATCGTCTTCTGGCGAGTAGCGTTCGCCGGAGCGACCCTCCTGTTGTACCTCACCTTCAAGAAGCGGCTCGGCGAGATCGTCCGTCTGCCGACCCGACGCAAGCTCGCGCTCATGGGCATGGGAGCCCTGCTCACCGTGAACTGGCTGCTCTTCTTCACGGCACTGCAGCTCACGGGAGTCGCTGTCGCGGTTCTCCTTGGCTATCTCGGGCCGGTCTTCGTGGCCGCATTCACCCCGCTCGTGGCCCGGGAACCGTTCGACCGCCGCGTCGTCCTTCCGCTCGCACTGGCGCTGGGAGGCACGCTGGTCATAGTGGCCCCGGGCGAGGCGAGCAGCCTGGGCAGTCCCGCGAGCATGCTCGGGGCCACGCTCGCGTTCACTTCTGCGATCACGTACGCGATCCTCGTCCTCAATGCCAGGCGGCTCGTCCAGGGCATCTCCGCGAGCGTCTACATGGTCGTGGAGTACAGCACCGCCGCCGTCCTCCTGCTCCCCGCCGCTGTGCTGCTTCCGGGACCACAGGCCGCAAGCGAATGGGGATCTCTCGCAGCGCTCGGCGTGGTCAATACCGCGCTGACAGGCTTCCTGTTCCTCTCGGCTCTTCGTAACGTTCGCGCCGACCACGCGGCGATCATCACCTACGCCGAGCCCGTGAGCGCGGTCCTGTTCGCCGCCGTCTTCCTCGGCGAACCGCTGACGCTTGCCACGCTACTCGGTGGGGCGGCTGTGATCGCCGGAGGGATCGCCGTGACACGTCTGCGCCCGATGGTGGCCGTTGAGGGTCCGCCTGTCATCCCCGAGCTGGCCGAGGAGGGTCTGGACGGGTCGATGGGGAACACTGGTATAGACTCTGAAGACACGCCCGCGGGATTCTCATAGCAGTTCGAAGAGGTGGCACATGGATGCGCTGCAACGTCTGATCGACGCCGATGCGGTGGTTCGGCTCAAGAACCGCGATCCGCTACTATTCTCCGACGATGTCGATGCGCGGCAGCCGATCATTCAGCGCCTGGGATGGACCGACCTGGCGTCCGCGGCCATCGGGCGGATCCCGCTCGTCGAGAACCTCGCGCGTGCTCTGGTGGCCGAGGGTGCGACCGACATCGTTCTCCTCGGAATGGGTGGGTCGTCGCTCGCCCCCCTCGTCATTTCACGCGTGATCGGTCCCTCGGAGGGCATGCCGCGGTTGCACGTACTCGATACGACGTCCCCTGTGGTCGTCCGTAAGCTGCTCGACGAGCTCGACCCCGCAAGCACGTTCTTCCTCGTGTCGAGCAAGTCGGGAACCACCATCGAGCCCCTCTCCCTCTACGCGGTCTTCCGCGAATGGATGGACGCCAACTTCGAGCGCCCCGCTGCCGGTCAGCACTTCATCGCGGTCACGGATCCGGGAACCCCGCTCGAGAAGATGCGCCAGAAACAGGTCATGCGTGTCGCGCTGTCGGCGCCCGCTACCGTCGGCGGTAGGTTCTCCGCCCTGAGCATGTTCGGGCTTGCCCCTGCAGGACTGATCGGCGTGGACCTGAAGCAGTTGATCGACACGGCCCGAACCATGCAGGACGCATGCCACGCCCCTGCCGAGGAGAACCCGGGGGCGCAGCTTGCCGCATGGATGGTCGACGGCTACGAGTCGGGGCATGACAAGCTCACGGTCATCGCCTCCCCCGAGTACCGGTCGTTCGGACTGTGGATCGAGCAGCTGGTCGCTGAGTCCACAGGCAAGAACGGCGAGGGCATCGTACCTGTCTTGGAGCATTCTATGGATCCGCGGCGAGTCTTCGGCGACGACAGGGCATTCGTTGTCATCCGACGACCCGACGATGCACACCTGATCAACTTCGTTCTTGAGCGCAGGGACACATGCCGACTGATGGAATACGAAGTCGGAGCGCCGCTGGACATCGGGGCCGAATTCGTGCGCTGGGAGTACGCTGTCGCCCTGGTCGGTCACCTCATGGGCATCAACCCGTTCGACGAACCCAACGTCGGCCAGGCGAAGGAGGCCACCGCGCGCGTACTCGCGGGGACCGCAGCCGCCCCCAGAGCAATCGCAGATGTCGACGGCGTGTGGGTGACGTATGCAGGCCCGCTCGAAGACGCAGTCGCGCCGACCAATCTCCACGAGGCGCTCCATCCGCTCGCTTCCGCGATGCGGCCAGACGACTACCTCGCGCTCCTCGCATACCTGCCCGACGACGAAGCCCTGTTCGCGCCACTGCGTGCGGCAGCCACCACACTCTCCTCGGCAAGGCAAACCGCAGTGTGCGTCGAGATGGGGCCACGCTACCTGCATTCGACCGGTCAGCTGCACAAGGGCGGCCGGGACAACGGCCTCTTCCTGGTGATCACCGCCCGTGACCGTGTTGATGTCCACATCCCGGGAGCGGACATGACCCTCGGCCAGCTCTTCCGCGCGCAGGCCGAGGGAGACCTCGTGACACTGGCAGCGCACGGACGCCGGGTGATGCGTTTCGACCTTCCGGACAGCACTCCCGAATCCGTGGCAAGGCTTGCGGCCGCGATTCAGTCACTTGCCTAGGCGGCGCACGATTGAGAGTGTGTTGCGACTCATGAATGGGCCTGGCCCCGCTTCTGGGACGAAGAAACGGGGCCAGGTAGTCCTGCAAGTCCCTGGGGGTTGGGACTTGAAGGTTATGTAAGCGGTCGATCAGCTCTTGCTCTGGAAGAGACCTCCGACCTTGTCGAGACCGTGCTGCTTCTCGTGACGCTCGTGAGCTGTTCCGTGGATCCGCATCCAGATGTCGTCTACGTTGGCCGGCAGCTGGCCGTCGATCTTGCTCACGATGATGATCGTGAGCAGAGCCAGCGGGAAGGTGAACAGCACGGGGAACGTCAAGGCGCCAAAGAACCCGAGTATGCCCTCCTTGCCGACCACCTTGAGCTGCTGGAGCATGTTCAGGGTGATGATGCCGATGGCGCTCGAAAGACCGACGACGATACCCGCCGTGGCCCCGCGCTCGGTCGTGCCCTTCCACCAGATGCCGGTAAGCAGCATCGGGACGAAAGCACTCGCGCCGACCGAGAAGGCCCACGTCACCATCATGGCGATAAGTGCCGGGTACGCTTTGTCCAGGCCGATGGCCGGAATCCCGAGACCGATGCCAAGAGCCATAAGGGCTATGACGACGACGGAGGTCTTGCCAACGAACACGCGCTTGGCCTCGGAAGCGTTCGGGTTGATGTACTTCTCGTAGACATCGTGGCCGATGGCCGAAGCCGACGCTATCAACAGGCCGCCGATCGTGGAGAACATGGCCGCGAACGCGCCTGCGGCCACAACGCCCATGAGCCACTCTCCGCCGAGAATCTGGGCGAGCGTCGGCATGAGAGCGTCGGACTTGACGAGCAGACCATCCACATAGGAGGCCGTGGCCGGCGCGGTGCCGTTCTGGAAGGCCTCCATGATGAACTGGCGACCCGCGAGACCTGCGATCGGGGCCATGATGTAGAACACGCCGATGAAGATAAGGACCCAGAAGGTCGAGCGGCGAGCCGCAGCCCCGGAGGGGTTCGTGTAGTACCGGTTCAGGATGTGCGGCAGACCGGCCGTGCCGAGCACGAGAGCCAGCACCATCGAGAACTGGTCGAACGTGTTGTAGCGGTGACCCGGCTCGTTGAAGAGCATGTCGCGCAGTGTGTGCAACTTGTTCTTCTGCGGAAGAACGATGTCGACCTTGGCCGTAGTGTCGCCCGCGTTCACAACCTCTTCCACTGCCGCGAAAGACGCGGGAGTCATGGCGGTCTTGGCCGCGTCCATCGGGGTCTTGCCCGATGTCGGATCAGCGGTCGTTGCCTCAGCGACGCTCATTGTCTTGACGTTGGTGAGCTTGGCGGCCGAGGCGTCCGCCAGGGCCTGCGGATAGCTGAAGCCCTTGCTGAAAGCGAAGATCACAACCATGCTCATCGCGAAGGCGAGCCACCAGAACTGGAAGATCTGGTTCAGAGTGGTCCCCTTCATGCCGCCCATGGCCACGTAGAACATCATGATCGCGGCTACGACGACGACGCCAGACGTGTAGGGTTCCATTCCCAGGAAACCGGTTCCCACGAGTACCTTCCAGGTGGTGCCGGCACCATACATCTGAGGTGCGATATAGAACAAGCTCGTCAGGAGAACAGCGAGCACGGTGATCAGACGGATGCGGCTAGAGCCGAAACGCCCGAAGGCGAAGTCGGCCACCGTGTACTCACCGAACCGGCGCAAGGCCGATGCAATGAAGAGAACGACGACCATGAAGCCGCCGGCGAAACCGGCTGCGTACCACACGCCGTCCAGCCCGGAGGCGTAAACCGCGCCCGCAACACCCAGGAAGGACGCCGCCGACAGGTAGTCGCCGGAGATGGCCGAGGCGTTTGAGAAAGAACCTACCTTGCGACCGGCAAGATAGAAGTCCGCAGTCGTGCGCGTGAAGCGGCGCGAGAAGATCGACAGACTGATTGTGAAGACGATGAGAATAACGACCAGAACGATAGCCAGAACGTTCAGATTGCCCATGGTGCCACCTCCTTCCTTAGCTGTTGGCTGCGATCTTGTCGGCCATGTCGGCAAGCGTGTCATCCAGCTTGTCGGCCTTCTGCGAATAGGTCCATGCCATGACCCACAGGAACACGTAGTACAGAAGCGAGATGAACAGGTAGTTCCATGTGAAGCCGCCCCAGATGGTCTTGGTGTACCAACCCTCGACCCATACGGAGAGCGCCGGAACAGCCAGTGTCACCGCGAAGAAGATCGCGCCGTACGTGAAGCTGAGCTTGCGCTGCGCCCGAAACACATAATCGACGCTTTCGATCGTATCGACGTGGTCGCCGTGCGTTGCCCGTGTGCCGGAAACGGCTGCGGCGTCTGCGCCTGAACTCGTCATATCGCCTACACCTCCTCATACAGGATCGATCGGCCGCCCATGCGGCCGTGTCTACGTAGCTGCTAGTCGGCCTTCACGACGAAGACCGGTCGGTCGGAACCCTTGACGACCGTCTCCGCGATCGAGCCGAGCGCGATGCGCTTGATGCCCGTGCGACCCGTGTCGCCGATCACGATCACGTCGGCGTCGAACTCCTCGGCCGCGGCGATGATCCGCTTGGCCACACCGCCCTTGACTACCTCGGCTTCGCACTCCACGTCGTTGCGCTCGCACATCGTCTTGGCGATGGCAAGCCCGCGGATGGAACTGTGCACGCCTTCGAACACGTCCTCGGCCTCGATCTCCTCCGGGAGCTCGAGAGCCTCGATGCCGGTGTCGACATAGATCGCCTTCACCTTGGCGCCGAACGTCTTGGCCATGACGACCGCCATCTGGGTCGCCGCGACCGCCGGTGCGGAACCGTCGACTGGAAGCAGGATGCGATCGACGTCGATACACACCTCGTCGATATCGCCCAACTTGATGTCCTCGGCAGCGCCTTTGATGCAGACCTTCATGCGTCTCACCTCCTTGGCAGACCCGGGGTGCCCGGGCCCATTTGTCTAACCTAACCCTAGCCGCGACGCGAGACCCGGGCGAGTCGAACGGCGTGCGCGGTGGAGAGACCTCGGTGAGCGGGACTTGAGGGTATGTGTACGGCGGTGAGTGGCCCGGTGCATGTTTGCCCGCGGCCGTTCACCAGACGCAACCGCCCACTCACCGACGCTATGCCCCCGTTTCCCCTGCTGGAACGCGGTATCGGTGTGCGCCTTCGTGATTGCGGCATGCGACCGTGAGCTTGTGGACAGGCCCTGGAAAGCACTGCAGGCGTCGCGACAGTCGGAATGCTGTCGCACCGGACGATCTGCGGCACAAAGCAGAATGAGCCGCCGGCGGAACCGCCGGTCTATAGCACGATGATCTCGGCCTCCGGTCGTTCGCCTACGCGGCAAACGACCGCGACCGTTCCGCGCCGATCGGGCGTCCGGTTGCGCGAGGTCGAGCCGGGATTCACGAGAAGCGCCGCCTGTAGGGACGTAATAGCAGGTAGATGGGTATGTCCCGCAACCACAACATCGATTCCGGGTTCCGGACGGTCATGCCTGGGACTGAAAGCATGGACGACGAAGAAGCTCATTCCGCCACACGTGGTTCGTGCCACCTGGGGCAGCGCCCATGACGGGAAGACCGGGTCGGTGTTGCCACGAACGGCAATGACGGGGGCGATCGTCTGGAGCTCGAAGAGGACGCTCTCACGCCCTACGTCCTCCGCGTGCAGAATCAGGGACACGCCTTCCAGTGCCTCTAGCGCGGCGGCGGGAAGAGTCCCATGGGTGTCCGCCAGGACGCCGATGCGTACATCGCCGCCCACTGCCGCAACCTCACAGACCGAGCACGCGCTTGAGGGATGGAACGCGACGGCGAGACACCGGCACCTGCGTCCCGTCCGTGTCGCCCAGGGTCAGCAGCAGGGTTCCCCCGTACATCGGGACGACCTCTTTGACCCGGCTCAGGTTGACAAGGTATCGCCGATGAACCCGGAAGAACCCTGTGGCCTCAAGCTTGTTCTCAAGATTGGCCAAAGAGATCGTGGAGAGATATCGCTCACCGTCGGTATGAAGGTAGGAGTAGTCGTCCTTGGCCATGATGTAGTAGATCTCCTCGACCTGAAGCAGCAGCTTCTTGCCGGCCTTCTCGACAGGGACGCGCTCGATGCGCGCCTGCTGATGACGCGTCGGCTCGAGGCGCTCGATCGCCTGCCTGAGGCGGGCGGCCTCGACCGGCTTGACCAGGTAGTCGGTCGCCGACACCTCGAACGCTTTCACCGCATGCTCGCTGTGGGCCGTCACGAAGACGATCGCGGGCTGCTTCTCGATCTCGCTCAGCGACTCGGCGAGCTCGACCCCTGACAAGCCGGGCATGTCGATGTCGAGAAACACGACATCGTACGGGATCGCCTTGATCAGCTGCAGCGCCTCGGCCGTGTTCGATGCCTCGCCCACGACTTCGACTCCACCGACTTCTTCAAGCAGAAACCTCAGCTCGGAGCGAGCCGGTGCCTCGTCATCAACAACCAGTGCCTTCAGCATTGCGGCCTCCAGAGAGGGCGGGTGTTTCCTCGAGTGGAATCGTGAGTGTGACGACCGTGCCCTCGCCTAGCCCGCTTTCCACGCGTAGTCCAGCGTCTCCGCCGAAGTGACCCTTGAGTCTATCGTCCACGTTCTTGAGCGCGATTCCAAGACCCTTGCCGAAACCGGCCTCCAGAACGTACGGGAGGTCCTCCTCGGCGATACCGACGCCGTCATCTGTGACGCGCACGCACAAACGTCCGTTGTCGATACGCGCATCGAGGCGGATGTGCAGAACACCCTCTGCGCGCATGCCGTGCTTCACGGAGTTCTCGATCAGTGGCTGAATGATGAACGCGGGCACCTCCACCCTTCCGGCTTCCGGCACTGCATCCTCGACGACGGCGATACGGTCGCCGAACCGCGCGCGTTCGAACCGCAGGTACGAGTTCACGTACTCCAACTCACGCTCAAGCGTGATGAGCGCGTCGCTTGCCTCCAGGGTCCGCCGATAGAAGGAGGCGAACTCGCGCAGGAGATCCCGCGCCTGGTTGGGGTCGGTCCGAATCAGCATCGCGATGGTGTTGATGGTGTTGAAGAGGAAGTGCGGGTTGATCTGCGCCTGAAGCGCCTTGAGTTCCATGCGCGTGGCGAGCTGGGTCTGCCTGTCGAGCTCGGAAAGCGCGAGCTGGGTGGAGAGCAGCTTGGCCAGACCTTCGGCGTTGGTGACCTGGGTCTCATTGAGCAGCCGTGGCGTCGTGTAGTAGAACTTCAGAGTCCCAACGGGCCGCCCGCGCATCTCGAGAGGCACCACGATGGCCGCACGCAACAGACAATCGCGGCGTGGACATCCGATCTCCTCCTTCGTTCCCACTATCCGGTGCTCGTTGTGGTCGATCGCTTCACGCGTGGCACGTGTCAGGATGGGCCCACCGACTTCATGATGGCCCTCGCCGAGCCCCGCGAATCCTAGCACTCGTTCGGTGTCGGTAATCGCGACGGCGGCAGCCTCGGTCTGCTCGAGCGCGATGCGGCACACGGCGTCGGCCGTCTCGACATTGAGTCCTTTGCGCAGGTAGCTCAGACTCTCATTGGCAATCTCAAGAACCTGATGGGACTGCATCGCCCTCAGATGGTCCGGGCGGTTGATGAAACGGGCCACAACGCTCCCCATCGCCACCAGCGTCAGTCCCGTGAGAGTCGACGTCAGCATCCAGCGCGGAGCATCTACAACGACAAGCACGTACCCGGTCACCACGGCGAGAACTGTGACACCGAACAGCATCAGGCTGTCGATGATGATCGTTCGGCGAGGAGTCATCAGCGCCACGCTCAGTCACCCTTCGGCGCGGTTGGGCCGACCGCGCGAATCAGAAACACAAGTCGCCCAAGGAGTTCCCGCATCCCTGCCGCACGGTACAACGCCCGTGACGCGGCGTTCTCTTCCTGGGTACACAGGCTCAGATACCGTGCCCCCGCGCGGCGAGCGTAGAGCATGGCGTCCGACAGAAGCTCGGATCCGATGCCCGCGCGCCGGTGTGCGGGCAAGACCGCCAATCTGCCCAGAGTGGCCGCGCCGCGCTCAACCGTGCAAAGAGTATATCCGATGACCTGGGCGTTCACCTCCGCGAGCACTATCCGGTCTCGGGAGAGGTACTCAGCTATCTGCTCCGGCCCGTACTGCCAGAACTCATCGAACGACGCGTGGTCGACATCGAGGATCGCCGACAGGTCGGCAGCCGTGCACGGTCGAACCCGGCAGCGCGCGGGCACGCTGTCCCCAACCGGTGATCTGTTCAGGTCACACCGCATGGCAACGATGCTTTGCGCGAGCTGCATGCCGGCACGTGTGTAGTCAGGCGCAGCCTCCTTCGGCACGAGCGGGCTCAAGATGCGGCCGAGACCCTGCTCACGCGCCACCCGCGCGACCTCGTCAACCGCGCCGGGAATCTCGTGTCGCGAGCACCACAGGCCCCGAATCGCCAGGATGTCGAGATGGCGCCGCCAACGCTCGACTACAGCTCCCGTTCCGCCCGGGCCAACGAGAACCCGCCAAGGGCCACCCATCCGAAACGCCTCCAGCGCCTCCGGGTCATCGAAGAGATGCGCCGCCTTCAGCGCAGGCCACAAGCGGTCGACCTCGTCATCTTTGGCGACGTGAAGGCGCGGCGCCACGGTACTACATCCATCCGAACTCATTGGCGGCCAGTATCGCTCCGGTGGCGCCCAGAAGGACCGCGAAGGCGATTCGGACGTGACGCTCGTTCGCGGCTGCGGTCAGCCTCGCGCCAACGAGGACGCCGGGGACTACGCCAAGCGCAAGCCATGCCGCGAGCGCGACGTTGACGTGTCCGAGGACCCAATGAGTCGCGGCTCCCGGTACGGCGAGCACGGCGATCGCCACGAGGCTCGTACCGATCGCCCGTTTGATCGGGAAGCCAAAGACCCGCGATAGCATGGGAACGAGCACGAACCCGCCACCGAGCCCCAGAAACCCGGAGTAGAGCCCGGTGATCCCTCCGAGAAACGCAAGCTTGACTGAGGTCACATCCGTCGATTCCGCCACAGGCGGGCAGGAGGGCCCGTCAACGGGAAGGTCCGCCGCATGGCGGAGCATGTCGACGGCCATGTAGCCGATGAGCAGGGCCGTCACGATCATGACGACCGAACCTCCGGCGCGAGCACTTCCCCACGCCCCGACGATCGTGCCGACGATCCCCCACGCCCCGATGAGCAGCCCCACGCGTGAATCGGCCATACCGCGCCGTGCGTACGACCATGCTCCGGTGATCGCAGTCGGGATGATGACCACAAGCGGCGTTCCCACTGCGACGAGCGCCGGCTCGGCCAGCAGCAAGCGTATCGCCGGTGTCGTGACAACGCCACCGCCCACGCCGAAGGCCCCGGACAGCAGCCCTGCCAACAGGCCGACACCGACCGTCAGAGCGTGTGCGGCCACGGCACCTAGCCGTCGTCGCGAACGACCGGGAAGCGACCTGTGATCGCCGAGCGGTCTACCCGACGCTCGCCGGTGAACAGCGACTTCAGGGCGATCTCGTCCCAGATGCGGTCCATAAGAATCGGCCACCGCCTCTGGAAGTCGAAGTAGTTCTGGCAGTTCTCGCGGGCATAGTCCGAGGCGTGACGGGTGGCCACCCGGGCGATGCGGAAGTACCGGCCGCCTTCCGGGCGAGACAGACCCCTGAGCAGGGAGGTCATCACCGCTCTCCAAGTCACCGAGGAGCCGATGAACGAGCCGGGATACGGATCCATCGCCTCTGGTGTGATCTGGCGCAGGTCGACCTGGGACTTGGCGAACTCGAGTTTGCGGTGCTCGTAGATGAACCGGTAGACATCTTGCCTGAACTGCAGCGCTTCGCTCGGGAGTTTGGGCGGCTTGTGTACGACCGACCACTCGCCGTCGAGGAAGACGTCTCCTCCATGCATGCGCGCATTGATGACGTAGTCGATGTCTTCGCCACGAACAACCCAGGGGTCGAAGGACACGTTGCAGAACATGTCTTTGTGGAGCGCGAAGCACCCTCCGAACGCCATCGTGGCGGTCCTGATTCTTGGAGGCGCGTCCACGATGCCAAGCGCATGGTTGTACGCATCGTTCTGCCGCCAGAACATGTCCGACCAGTGCGGATCCACGTAACGCTGGTACTGGCCGTCCTCGTCGGTGTAGTAGCCCGTCTTCGCCAGTACGACCTTCCCGTCGTCAAGCGTCGTGCCTATGCCCTCGAGCGCACGCGCAAGGAACCCACGGTCCGTGATGATCTGGTCGTCGTCCACAAAGACCACTGTGTCGCATCCAAGAACAGCAGCAGCCATGAGGCCGACATTGCGCACGGCGCCGTAGCCCACGAGCGTCACCCCACCTATCATGTCGGCGAACTCAAGCTGCTCGAGACGACGGTGCAACGAGCCAAGCTCCGCCGGTCCGAAGACCAGCGCGTCGATGGCGGGAAAGTCCTCGAGAATCGCACGCACGCGGTCCTCGGCGGCATGCTCGATGGAAGGATCTGTAGCCGCCACGATCACAACGACCCTGCCAAGACCTTCGACACCCTCGAGTGAGCGCAGGCACGCTGCGAGAGTGCCCTCCTCGTCGATAGGCGTGGGGTGATCGTAGACGGTAAGCAGGTCCTCTGAGACGCGACCGCGCTTGCGCGTCCAGAACGTCGGGATGACGACACACGGAGTAGACACCTGTGTGGATACCTCTTTCGTCGTATGACTCCTTGGCGCCCTCTGACGCCTCATGAATCATACATCTTCCAGGGTCGACTTGGCCTTGGGTTCCATGTGCGAGAACGACAGGCTATCGGCCTCAGGCAGGGGCACTATCCTCGGCTTGCTGTTCGACATTGTCCGGAGTGACCATGCATCTCTCGAGCGCATCCGCGAGGACGCGATAGGGACGGGAACCCACCAGCAGTTCGTTGCAGATCAGCGCCGCGGGTGTCGAATCGAGTCCGAGATTCATCGCCACATGTCGGTACTGGTGAAGACGCTCGTCGTAGGCACCCGTGTCCCACGCAGTGTCCACGTCGGCGAGCAAGAATCCGAAACCGCCCGCGATCTCGTGCAAGACCTCCGGATCCCCGATGTCTCTGCCTTCGGCGAAGTACGCCGCGAAGATCGCCGCGTGAGTCCGTCTGTGCCCGTCTTCGCCCAGGTCGCGCGCCATCTCGCCGAGAACAAGCGCCTTGTGGGTCTTTGGCAGAAAGGGAGGATCCAGCATGGGGAATCCATCCGTGCGGGCAATGCGCTGGAGGTGCTCTTCGACTCGATCGCCGAATCCGCTGGCCTCGAGTTCACTCACCTGGTAGCCCTCCTCGGGCATGTCTGGACGGAGCTCGAACGGAACGAGGAACCACTGCACCCCTGGATACTCGTCGCGCAAGCGGTCGAGCCGATGCTGGTCCACGTAGCAGAATGGGCACGCGTAGTCGAAGAAGATCAGAACGCGTGGAGCCTGGTGCCTCGGGTCGTCGTGCTCGTGGGCTTGCGCCACCGGGCCTCCCCTACTCGACGATGTTGAGATCACGCCCGCACTTGGCGCAAGAGCCGCCGCGGGTTCTCCTGTCGAGTATGGTGTACCCGGAACGCCGCACGGCTACCGAGCGGCACGACGGACAGATAGTGTCTTCACCCTGAGGGTCCTCGACATTTCCGACGTAGACATGGTGCAGCCCGGCCTCCTGCCCTATCGCACGGGCCATGCGCAAGGTCTCGATCGGAGTCGCCGGAAGATCGGCGAACTCGAGGTACGGGAAGAACCGCGTAACGTGCCAAGGAGTATCGGCACCCAACGCCTCGGCGATCCACACTGCCATCGTGCGAAGCTCCTCGGCGGAATCGTTGATGGTCGGGATGACGTTGGTCACGACCTCCACGTGCATCTCCCACTGCGTCTTGGCGCGCACGGCCGCCTTCATGATCGGTTCGACCGAGGACACCTTGCAGAGGCGGCGGTACGTCTCGTCGGTCGCCCCCTTCAGGTCCACACGCCACACATCGAGATGTGGGCCAAGGAGATCGAGCCCCTCGCTGGTGATGTAGCCGTTCGTCACCATTACTGTGAACAGGCCGGACTCGCGACACAGTCTCGCTACATCTCGCACGTACTCGGCCCAGATGACCGGCTCGTTGTATGTGAATGCGACCCCCGGGCACCGGTACTTGCGCGCCATGTCGACGACGGCCTCGGGGGAGAGCGTATGCAGCTCGACCTCATCGGCGGCCTCGCCCGGACGCGCGCGGCTGATTCGCCAGTTCTGGCAGTGGCCGCACTTCATCGAACAGCCGATGCTTCCGATGGACAGAACTGCCGTGCCCGGGAAGTAGTGATACACCGGCTTCTTCTCGATGGGGTCAGCCGCGATCGAGGAGATCGTGCCGTAGGTGAGAGCGATCAGCGTCCCGTCCACGTTCTTGCGGACCCCGCAAACACCGGTCGCACCCGCAGAGATCAGGCAGCGATGCGGGCACAATCCGCAGCGGATCCGGTCGCCCTCTTGTTCCCAAAGAAGCGCGGTATACACGTAGTCTGCCCTTATCCCGCCGCCAACCGGACCTGGTTTCGGCCCGAGCGCTTCGCTGTGTACATCGCGCTATCGGCTGCCTCGAGGAGCGTGAGAGGCTTGGTCACGTGCCCGCTCGCTGCCGCCACCCCGATCGAGACGGTGACTTTCACCGTGTCGCCGACGAACGACAGCTTCGACACCGCCTCGCAGAGCTTCTCGCCAACGACGTAGGCCTCCGTCTTGCCGATCCCCGGGAGGATGATCGCGAACTCATCGCCACCGTAGCGGATCGGTATGTCTGTCTCGCGGACCAGTTCTGTGATCAGTCTTCCGACGCCGCACAGCACCTCGTCACCCACCGTGTGACCGCTGCCATCATTGACCGCTTTGAATGCATCTATGTCGAGCACGAGTAGTGACACCGGAGTGCCGTATCGCTCGGTGCGCGCAACTTCCTCGGCAAGCCGCTTGTCGAACACACGCCTGTTCCACAGACCAGTGAGGGGGTCAACGGTCGCGGACTCCTCGAGTTCCTCGACGTTCTGTCGCATGCGTTCCTTCTGCAGCGGAAAGCACATTTCCCACGTGGACCGATCCGAGATGATGGCGATCGCGTGATCGGCGCACGTGTCGTAGCCGCACGCCCCGCAGTCGAGAGGTTCGTCGTGTGAGATGAACCCGGTCTGCTGAAGCTCCGCATCGATCTCCTCGGCGGAAGGGCGCTCTTGCTTGACGGGCGCGGGCTTGAACGTGCGCAGAACGTCGATCTGGGGCAGGTACGAAAGCAAAGCCCTGCTGCTTATGCCTGACGAACGCCCGGAGGAACGCTCGGCGGACATCACATTGCGTTTCGCGAAGACGGACATGCCGGGCTTGACCGCGGGACCGTCGATGCAGCCCTCGCAGTTGAGAGCGTCGATGACGGAGGGGGCCGCCTCGCCGCGCTCGATCGCCGCAAGCAGCCGATCGAGCTGACGCAGGCCGCGCACGGTCTGAACCCCGGCGTCGGTCACGAGATGGCTTTCCAGGGTGCGCCGCGGGAAACCGTCGATGAGAGAGATCTCCTTGAGCGGCTGCGGTCGCCTCGTGCCAGCATGCGTCGCCATGGAGAGCGGGGGACGCGGCTTCAGCTCCGCCAATAGCTTCTGGAGCTCGAGGAAGTCGATTGCAACGTCGACGGCGCCCGCGAATCCAGATTCGTAGATCTCGTCTTTGCGGGCGTAGCACGGCGACACGTACACGACGGCGGTGTCGGCGGGGTAGACCGCCCTCACGAGACGGGCCTGTGCGACATATGGAGGGACGATCGGCGTCAGCGTCGAGCTCAGAGACGGATGGTACCGCCGAACCCAGTCGGCTACGACGGGGCACGTGGAGCGCAGCGTGAGCGAGGGGCACGGCCGGGCATGCGACCGTTCGTACTCAAGGGCAACGAGCTCCTCGCCAAGGAGTGTGGTCTCGACCGCGTGGAACCCGACGGACTCGAGTGTCCTTTCGACTTCCATGGGGGAGAGAGGGTGCATCGCAGCGACGAACTCGGTCGCAAGTATCGCAACGACGGGGCGTCCGGTCGCAAGCAGGCGCACTACCCTGCCGGTGTCGTCGCGAACGCGAAACGCATCGCTGCTGCACTCGGACACGCAGGCTCCGCACTTCACGCAACGCTCTTCGATGACCTCGCAATGCCCGGCAACCACGCGAATCGCCTTTGCCGGGCAATCGCGAACGCAGCTCCAGCACTCGCGACAGGAGGTCTCGGTGCTCCGGATGAGCGGCTCAGCCGGCGCGACGAGACCCGGCGCGACCCGAGGCGCCTGGCTCTCCTGATGTGTCGTGCGGCCCCCGAACATACCGGTTCACCCTCCGTGTGGGTCACTGATCCTCTTCGGCCAGCCGTTTCGCAAGTCCCGCCGCCTTGAGAACGGCGAGAAGCGGCCACCCGAGGGCGTACACGATGATGCCCTCACAGACACCGATGGTGACGACGCCATAGGCGTACATCACCAACCATGCACCCTCCAAGTCTACTCCCAACAGCGGAACACGGTAGAGTCCGAGTCCGGCAAGCAGGAACGGAAGGTAGGCAGGCACGATCAGGGCGTTGAAGATCACCGGACCGGCAAGCGCCAACGCAGTCCGTGCGCGGAATCGCCAGGTCCAGAGTGCACCGGCGAGAGTCGCGATCGAGCCGAACACAACGTCGAGCAAGGCGATGGGGCCGACGGTCGCCAGGTTGAATGCGTTCGCCACCAACGTGCCGAGGAACAACCCGGGGATCGCGGCAGGGGTGAGTACCGCGAGCACGGTAACGGCCTCGCTCGGTCTGAACTGGATAAGGCCCCACCCCAGGTATGCGGGGAACTGCAGCACCACGATGGTCATCGCCGCGTAGACGGCGGCAATGAGACCAGAGCGCGCAATAAGCCGTGTGTGCTTCATCGGGACCTTCCACCACAGAACGGTTGCGTGCGGGGATTCTAGCACGGACCTGCGGGACTCACATGAGCGCTAGGCGGGAAGCTGATCCTCAGGGGCCGGTCTCTGGACGAACAGGCCCGTGGAGGCGGCAAGGGCCTTCCGGTCGAGGGCGTCCACCAGTGCCTCCACGATCTCCGGATCGAACTGCGTTCCCGCGCCCGCACGAAGCTCCGTGCGCGCCTCGGCGAAGGTGCGTCGCGGCCGATACGGCCACTCGGAGGTGATCGCGTCGAAAGCGTCGGACACCGCAAGTATCCGCGCCAGAAGCGGAATCTCCTCACCGGCTAGCTCGGCAGGGTATCCGGCGCCGTCCCAACGCTCGTGGTGGTGCAAGACCACCGGCTTGACCGCATCGAGGAAGTCGATCTGCTCGAGAATCCCCACACCGATCTCCGGGTGCCTGCGCATCTCCGCCATCTCGTCGTCATTGAGCTTGGTCGGCTTGAGCAGTATCTCCTCGGACAGTCCGGTCTTCCCGATATCGTGCAGAAGCCCGGCGAACCGAAGCACCTCGATGTCTTCGATCGCCAGACCGATCTCCTGGCCGACAAGCATCGCGAGTTCCATGACGCGCCCCGCGTGGCCAGGAGCAGCGTGCTCGGAGAGATCCAAGGTCGCCGAGAGCGCCGCGACCGTCTTCGCATAGTCGTCACGCACCCGGGCGAAGACGGCGACCCGCTCGAATGTCTTTGATGCGTGCTCGGCCATTCCAAGCAGAAGGCGATGATCGAACGACTGGAAGGATCGTCCGTTCCCTGCCGCCACGAATACATAGCCCATCACATGCTCGTGCACCATGATCTCGACCGACAGCACCGACCAGGTCCCGTCGTCGGGCGCGTCCGGAGCGAGCCTCCCGAGTGATGTGATGTGCCTGACCGAGGAGAACGGCTCGACGGCAACATCTCGTCCGGTGGCCTCCCCGAGAATCCTCTCGACCGACGCCTCCGTGAGATCGGTCCCGAACGCGACTGTCGCATCGTCGAGACCCCACCCTGTGATGACGCAGCCCGCCAGATCGAAGTCGAATGTCTTGCTCAGCACGCTCAGCGTCGCCGTCGCGACCTCCGCCAAGTCCGTGCAGTCAGCCAGCCACTTCGAGAACTCGCCGAGGTGCATGAGCTCGTGCATGGTCCGATAGGCGTCATCCCTCCCGTGGGCCGTCTCGATCACGCTCGCGGCCATCTCGGCAAATCGCTCGAGGAGCCTCATCTCGTCTCCCCGGAGCTTCCTGTCTTTGCGGCACAAAGCGATGTTGAGCACGCCCTGCACCGAGTCAGCCCGCACGAGAGGAACGGACACGGCGGTCGTGATGCCACGACCGGGCTTGAGGCTTCGATTCGCTTGACCGTCGCGATCGCCGTTCACCAGAACGCTCCGGCCCGTCGCGGCAACGCGACCCGCGATACCGTCTCCGACATGGATGATAGCCCCGAGAGCATCCCTGCTGGCGTCGCCGCGGGCGGCCACCACCTCAAGCATGTCGGTCCCGGGGCGGAGGAGCATCAGTGAGCCGCTGTCGGCAGCAACGATTGCCATGGCGCGAGCGACGATGACGTCGAGGACTTCGTCCAGACGGTACTCGATCTCGTTGAGCTCCTTGCCGACTTCGACGAAGACCTCGAGTTCGCGTGTTCGCTCTGCCCAGCTCTTGTTCTCAAGCGCCCGTGCGACGGCACCTTGGGCCATCGCGCGGGTCATGACCACGAGGGACTCCACCTCGCGCTTGGTTCGAACAGGTATCTCTCTCACGGCCTTGCGCGCCCCGAACTCCGAAACACCGCGGGCCAGCAACCTCTCGAAAAGACGTTTGCGGTCGCGTGTAGAAGACACGAATCCGCCAACAATGACCACGCAGGTCCGTCGATCATCGATCTCCACGGGGGCGACGTAGGCCGGGAGTCCGGCGCGACAGGTGATCCGGGAGATCTCTGAGGACTTGATCTCAGGGGCTTCCCCGAAGCACGTCGCGTGTGCGTCCCTCGCACCCGTCGCGAGCTCGCAATACTCGCAACGGCCACGCGAACAGACCAGCGTGCGCGCATCGGAATCGAGGACGTCGACAATGAGACCGGTGGCCTCAAGGAGAGCATCGATCGCATCACGCCACGCGCGTCCGCCGAAAGCGCTGTTGAGTACATCTCTTCCGGGTGCCACAAATCCCCCGATACAAAGAAGCTCGGCCCTGGTCGGGTTATCGGCATCGACCCAAGCGCGCTTGAGGCATCACGACTGACCTCGCGGCCCCCTACAGCCGCCCTCGTGGAAGTCTGACCGTGAATGTTGAGCCAGCCCGCCCGACACTCTTCACCTCGATCGTACCGCCGATCGCGTCCACGACGCTCTTGGCAATCGGCAACCCAAGCCCAAACCCACCCGTCTCCTTGGATCTTGAAGCATCACTGCGGTAGAAGCGGTCGAATATGTTGGGGATGTCCCGCTCGGGAATCCCGATGCCCGTATCTGAGATCTCTATGAGCACAACCTCACGCCTCCGCCTCACGGACACCCCGACGGACCCGCCGAGAGGTGTGTACTTGGCCGCATTGTCCACGAGAATCGAAACCACATCTTCAATGCGGTCGGGATCTCCGACCATCATGAGCTGACCTTCGTCCGGCCCAACGAACTCAAGGCCTTTGTCGATGTATCGTGTCGCGGCGGCGGCAAGAACCTGTCTGCAACGCGAACTCACGTCGAAACGGACGTTCTTGAACTGTATCGCCCGCTCGCTGCGGACCAGCGCGAGAAGGTCGCTGCACAGGCGAGCCATCCGCCTCGATTCTCGATCGATCGCGCTGATCGCCTCCTCGCGCACCTCAGGGTCTTCCCCTCCCCACGCACGCAGGATGTTCGTGTAGCCCCGGATACCGGCCACAGGTGTCGCGAGTTCGTGCGAGGCGTCCGCCACGAACCTGGTCTGCGCCTCTGCACGAAGCCGAAGGCGCTCGATCAGACCGTTTATCGACCGCGCGAGATCACCGATCTCGTGCTCTCCTTGGTCAGGTAGCCGAAGATCGAGGTTCCCCGCGTCGATAGCGTCTGCTGCTCTCCGCAGGTCGTCAACGAGCTTGAGCACCCAGCCCATGCTGGTCTGCATCATCAAGACCATTACCAGCATCGCAGAAACCGCAAGCACGGACATCGGTAGACGAATGGCATCGATGACTGCCTCTTCCCGCACGGGGAAGTACGCCAGGTCAAGGACTCCGCGCGTGTCTGCCGGCAAGTCCACGGGCACGTGCAGCACGAACACGCCGAGTCGCACCGGCCCCACGAGCCCCCTGATGACACTGCCCTCATCGAGGGTGACCTCTATCGTCTGCCGTTGCGACAGCGCGTCATCGCGCTGGGCCCCGGCTGCCGCAGGCAAGGGAATGTCGCTCGAGGACCACGTGGCCTCCAGCTCACCCGTGGCCGGGTCCAGTACGTACAGGACCGCCTCGCCGTCCTGCAACACGCCCCGCGTCAGAATGCGCGGCATACTTGCCATTACCAGGCGGAGCGCCTCCCGTTCACGCGCGGGCCCCTCAAGTCCTTCGGCGGCAGCGGCAAGCTTCCCGGCGGTGATCTCGCTCTTCAGCGCCTCGGTCGCCGCATGACCCATACTGGCGGTTGCGCCCCTCGCCACCATAGCCATGCCATCGGAAACGACGACATACGTAGTCAAGGCCACGCCGCCGATGACGAGAGCCGCAAACAGGATCGAGACAATCAGAAGCCAGGACCGCAGCGATGAACGCCGCATGGTCAGCCCCTCGCGAAGAAGTACCCGACACCCCGAATTGTCTGGATGGTCGTGTTGTCGCGATCGCCTATCTTGTTGCGAAGGTGGCAGACGAAGACCTCGATGACATTGCTGTCCGTCGCATGCTGGCCACCCCATACAGCCTCGAGAATCTCGTCCCGCGAGATGACCCTCCCCGCGTTGCCGACGAGATACGCGAGGAGATCGAACTCCTTGGCGGTCAGGTCGACTGTCTCACTGTTGACAGTGGCGCGACGGGAGTCCGGGTTGATCTCGACTCCACTTGCCTTGACGATGCCCTGCGGGCGCTCGAGCTCAGTGCGACGGAGCAGAGCGCGCACGCGAGAGAGCAGCTCGGGGATCTCGAATGGCTTGCGGAGGTAGTCATCGGCGCCTGAGTCGAACCCGGCGACGACATCCTGTGTCTCGGCACGGGCCGTGAGCATGAGAATCGGGAACGCCTTGCCTTGCTCCCGGAGCTGGCGAGACACCTCGATCCCGTCGAGGCCCGGCAGCATGAGATCGAGAATCAGCAGGTCGGGGTCTTCGTCAGCGACGGCGGCCAGAGCCGCGGTGCCATCGGCCACCTTGCGCACCGAGAAGCCCGCGTGTGAAAGCTCCAGCTCAACGAATCGGGCGATTGTCACATCGTCCTCAACGACTAGCACAGTCGGCTGACTCATGCTGCTCCGTTCTTCCACACTCAACCACCCCACAACAGAATACAGCACACAGCCCTCGCGGTCAGCCCAGTAGCAGACCCGCGATCTGCACGGCGTTCAACGCCGCTCCCTTGCGCAGTTGATCGGCGACGACCCACATGGACAAGCCATGCTCGACGGTCGTGTCCACCCTGAGTCTGCCGATGAACGTATCGTCGGTCCCCTCGAGCTCGGCCGGCATCGGATACGTGCTGTCCTTAGGATCATCCACAAGCTGCACCCCGGCCGCGGCCTGAAGCGCGGCTCTGGCCGCACCCAGCGTGACCTCGCGCTCGAATTCGATGGTGATCGCCTCGGAATGGCAGCGCAGCACCGGGACCCGCACGCACGTCGCATGTACCGCAAGCTCGGGTGCGTGCATGATCTTCTTGGTCTCGACGACCATCTTCCATTCCTCTTTGGTCGACCCGTCTTCCATGAACGC
The DNA here is from genome assembly GCA_030682655.1 of Actinomycetota bacterium. NCBI lineage: Bacteria > Bacillati > Actinomycetota > Actinomycetota bacterium. The sequence continues at coordinate 111,105 of JAUXNU010000205.1, forward strand.
ATCGATCTGCGGGATGCAGTTGAATGCGATCCTGTGGGCGAACTGCTCGACGTGAAGCTCACGGCCTTCGAGGAAGTCCCTGCTCTGGTCGTAGAGTTCGTCCATTGCGGCCTGTCCGGCACCGGAGGCGGCCTGGTAGGTCGATACGATGACGCGCCGGATCGGGGCGAGACGTGCCAGGGGCGCGAGAGCCACGACCATCTGGATCGTCGAGCAGTTCGGGTTGGCGATGACGCCGGAGTGCCACCGAACGTCCTCGGGATTCACCTCGGGCACCACGAGCGGCACGTCCTCATCCATGCGGAATGCCGAGGAGTTGTCGATCATCACACACCCGGCGTCCTCTACCGCTGCGCGCATCTGCCTGGAGATGCCCGCGCCTGCAGAGAACAGCGCGATGTCGACTCCCTCGAAGGACGACTCAACCATCTCCTGGACCACGAGTGCAGCCTCGCCGAAAGGGAGCGACTTGCCGGCTGAACGGGACGAAGCCAAAGCGATAACCCGATCGGCTGGGAAGCCAGTCTGCTCGAGCACCTTGAGCATCTCGATGCCCACGGCGCCGGTAGCGCCGGCGACCGCGACGACCGGCCGCGAGGGCATTGTCCTATCCCACGACATGGCTAGTCTCCTCCGCCGCAGCCCGGGGCGACTTCCGCCACTACTTCAGCGTCGGACAAGCCGAAGCTTCCGTGCAGCGCGCGCACGGCGACGTCAGCTTGATCGCGAGATATCACGCACGATATCCGAATCGATGATGTGGAGATCATGTCCAGGTTGACTCCCGCGTCAGCGAGCGCACTGAACATCTGCGCGGCCACGCCGGGGTGAGTCTTCATGCCAGCGCCTACAAGCGATATCTTCGCAATCGACTCGTCGAGCAGCCAGTTTCGGGCCCCAAGATCAACGGCGACAGCCTCGGTGGTATTCCTGGCACGGATGAGGCCCTCTTTCGGCACGGTGAACGAGATGTCGGTCGACCCGGCCTCCGAGACGTTCTGAATGATCATGTCGACATTCACGTTGTCCTCGGCGAGTCTGTTGAAGACGATCGCGGCGACGCCCGGCCGGTCAGGAACACCGCGGATCGTGACCTTCGCCTCGGACGTGTCGTGGGTGACCCCGGAGATGATGGCCTGTTCCATCGTGTCGTCGACCTCCTTGACGATGGTGCCTGGCATGTCGTTGAAACTCGAACGGCAGTGAAGCGTCACGCCGTGGTTGCGCGCGAACTCGACTGCCCGGAGTTGAAGCACCTTGGCGCCCGTAGCGGCCATCTCGAGCATCTCCTCGTAAGAGATCACGTCGATCTTGCGCGCGTCCTTGACGATGCGCGGGTCAGCCGTGTACACGCCATCGACATCGGTGTAGATCTCGCAAAGGTCGGCCCCGATGCCGGCCGCTATGGCGACGGCCGTGGTGTCGGATCCTCCTCGGCCAAGCGTGGTGATCTGGCCGTCAGGAGTCATCCCCTGAAAGCCGGCCACGATGACGATCTTGCCCTCTTCGAGTGCACTCCTGACCCGATCGCCTCTCACCTCTTGGATCTTCGCCTTCGTGTGGCCGGCATCTGTCACTATGCCGACCTGTGCGCCGGTGAAGGAGATCGCCTCGTGCCCCAGCGAGTGTATGGCCATCGCCAGGAGTGCGATCGTGACCTGCTCGCCGGTCGCAAGAAGCATGTCCATCTCGCGCACCGGAGGCTCTACGGTGATCGCCTCCGCCAGCGAGACGAGCTCGTCTGTCACGTCCCCCATCGCCGAGACGACGGCGACGACGCTGTCGCCCGACTCGCTACGCGCGACCAGTCGACGCGCGACGTCCAGGATGCGTTCAGTGGTGCCGACGGATGTCCCGCCGAACTTTGTCACGACAAGTGCCATCGGAAATCCCCCGGAGGTCCTGTCCTGCTCCGGCGGCGTACGCCGCCCGAAGGTTGCGCCATAGTGTAGCATCGCCCGGACCCGGCACGACGCGAGTTGACAGCCTACGCTGTGTAGAAGCCGAGTGCTGCAGAAAGGCGGCGCATTCGCTCGGACAGCATCGCCAACGAATCCGCGTGGAAGTGGTCGACAAGGGTGTGCCCTGACGTACGGGTGACGGCCTTGTCGACGATGCGCAGAGCGTTGCGCATCGTCTCGATCTCCGCGTCCAACAACTCGCACCCGTCAAAGCGAACACCGACGTGCCCGGAACTCACGGAGATCGGGTAGCCATCACTGGCAAAGGCGGCATTGATCTCGCGCTCGACATTTGAGGTCAGACGAGGTCCGGCGAGCTTCCTGAAGCTCTGCAACATGCCTTCAGCGAGCGCGACGAAGATGGCACGAGCCTCCTCCGGCTGAACCTCAGCCACATCGAAGAGTTCGTCAGCGACGATCTCGTGATGATTACCGAACCGCATGATCTCGACAAACGTGGCAACGATTCGGGGGTCGAACTGAGTACCCGAACAGCGCTCGAGCTCGGCGATCCCCTCTTCGATCGTCCGTCCGCGACGGTAGGGCCGATCCGAGATCATGGCCTCGAACGCATCGGCGACCGTGAGAATCCGGGCAAGGAGTGGCGTCTCCTCGGCCTTGAGACCGGCTGGATAGCCCGCCCCGTCCCATCGCTCGTGATGGTGTCTGACAACCGGCGTGATCGGCCAAGGAAAGCCGACGGGCTTGAGGATGTTCGCACCTATGAGGGGATGGTGGCGCATCTGGGACATCTCGTCGTCGGTCAAGCTGCCCGGCTTGAGCAAGATGGCTTCCTGGACGCCGATCTTGCCGATATCGTGCAGGTAGGCAGCCATCTCAAGCGCCACTCGCTGCTCGTGCGAGAGACCGAGCTCTTCCCCGATCATTCCCGAGTACATCGCTACGCGGTCTGAGTGGCCGCGGGTGTAGGGGTCCTTGGCGTCAACTGCGGCGGCAAGCGATCTGACAGTGGAAAGGTACGCTTCCTGAAGGCTGGAGAACAGCTCGATATTGCCGATCGCAATGGTCACGTGGTTCGCGATGGTTGACAGAAGCCGGACATCATCGCTGTTGAATCGGAACTCCGGATCGTCGCTGCCAACGATAATCGCTCCAATCGCGCCCTCCGCGGAGGTGAGCGGTACGCACAGCGCCGCAAGAGCCCCGGACACGTGATCGACCTGATCGCCCTTGCCCTGATCCCCGGTAGGGTTGAAGATGAGCGGCCGACCCTCGCGGATGACCCACTCCGACATGGAGCTGCGCAGGGCCTCCTCGTCGGGCTCGAAGGTCGACGGCCCGCGCCAGGCGCGAATCGCGAGCTGCCCCGAGTTCCTGTCACGGATGGTCACGTAGCCGATGTCGAGGTTGAAGATGCGCAGTGCGGAATCCAGCACTGAGTCCAGCAAGACGTCCATCTCAAGGGTGGCCCCGAGGGCGCGACTCATTTCGTACAACGTCGCGAGCTCGAGCACCTTCTTGGTCAGTGATTCGCTGCGTTCTCTGAGAGCATCGGTCATCTGGTTGAAACTCTCCGCGAGCGCAGAGACTTCGTTGGCACCGGAGACGCGTATCTTCGTCGAGAAGTCGCCGTCGGCGATACGTCGCGCGCCTTCGGCAAGATCCGCGAGCGGGTCGGACACCCGGCGGGCAACCCAGCCACCCAGACCGACGAGCGCGAGGACTGCGAAGACCGACCACATCGTGATGAGATTCGTCGTGGTCTGGCCCGCCCGGTCGCTGACCTCCTGGCTGACAACGGAGACCAGATAGCCATAGCTGCTCGGGAATGGATCGTCCTGCAACTCGACGCGCTGGGCCCAAACCCGGTAGTTTCCCTCGTCGGTCTTGAGCCTCGCCGTTCCGGGGCGCCCGGGCTGCGCTGCCTGGAGTGCTGTCGCCAACGCGGGTGCCGGTTCGTCGAGCGCATCCTGGAGAGCCCGGTACGCCTCTGCACTGGTCGCTCTCGATGGCACGATCGTCCGCGCGACCTCCCGGGTCTCACCGTCATAGAAGGCAACAGCTTCACCAACGCCGCTGCCGAGCGAGTCCAGGAATGCCTGGTCGACAATCTCCGATACCGCGAGTGTATAGGTCTCCTCGCCGCGCGCTCCTGCCACTATGGGTTGAAGAACAGTGAGCGTCAGCCTGCCGCCCAGTAGGAGGAACGTGGGGTGACTCATGGCGATCTCAGCGTATGCTCGTTGTTCTCCAAGCGGCATGTCTCCGGGCATGATGCCCGCAAGACCGGAACTGACAACCACCCGACCCGTCGAGTCCAGCAGCATCACGTCATCAAACCCGAGCGCAACGTTGGTCTGCACGACCACTCCGCGCGCCTCGGTCATATCTCCCCCGGAAAGCGCCTCTTTCAGCCGTTGATTCTCAGACGCGAGCTTGGCGATGCTCTTCATCGTCTGAGCCCTGGCATCGAAACCCGTCTCGAGGTTGTGTGTGACGCTCTCGGCCACCTGATCGACCCACTGGTCGGTGAGGCTTGACAGGAAGTAGACAGCGACTACCGTAGCAAGAAGGCCCACGACAAGTGACGCCAAGACCAGGGGAACAACGATCTGGCTGTAGAGATGCTTCCCGAGGAGGTTGAACCGCATCATTCACCCGCCGGAGATAGGACCGGCGCGAAACCCTTTCGCTGCATCAGATCGGCTGCCTCGTCCCCGGTCGCCCATTCGAGGAAGTCCACGATCTGCTGTCTCACCGGGCGCTTCGCTACCACCCCTAGCGGGCGAACCATCTCGTAGGTGCCGTTCTCGATGTTGGCGACAGTCGCCTCAACACCGTCCAGCTTGAGGTAGTTGACGGGTATGTCTCGAGACAGGCCAAGACCGAGTGAGAAGTAGCCGACCGCCCCGGGTGTCTTCTGCAGTCCGTCGACCATGTCCGGCTCGTAGAACAGGTTCACGGCCTTCGGGGTGATCTCCACATCGGGACCGAGAACGTACTTGCGCAAGATGATCTTCGCGGACTCGTCCTCGTTGCGATCAAGAATCACCATCGGTAGGTCCGGACCGCCGAGCTGCGTCCAGTTGTCGTACTTCCCGGAGTAGATCTCGCGCACCTGCTCCGTTGAGATGTCATCGACCACAACCGTCGGATGCACTGCAACGACGAGCCCATCATCGGACAGCTGGTAATACTCGAGATCGAGATCCTTCTCCTCGTCGGTCAGCTCACGCGACACGGCTCCGAGTTCGAGATCTCCGTTCGCGACCCCTTTGATGCCCCCGCCACTGTGGAGACCGGGAAGGTACGTGAAGGTCACACCCTTGTGTGTCGCGGAGTACTCGTCGGTGAGTATGCGAAGCAGCGGAAGGCACGTCCCAGAGCCGGAGACCCTGACTTGCACGCTGGTGACTTCACCCGTGGCGGGCTTGTTCCGGGCGCTCTCGCAACCGGTCACCGCGAGAAGGAGTATCAGTACGAGCAGCACGAGAAGCGAGTACCGGCGTTTCACGTAGACCCCTTTTCAGGTGCGACGAGAAGTATGGGCACCTTCGCCATTCTAACATCGAAGGAGCCCCCTGATAGTCAGAAGGCTCCTTCGGATCCAGCGTCGGGCGTGCTACTCGCCGCAGCGCCCCAGAAGATAGTCCCAGTAGGCGTCGACATCGGCCTGCACCTCGGCGAGCAGGCCAGCGTTCTCAGGCGCGAAGAGGTGCTTGAAGCGTCCCTGCGGCTTCAGGAACTCCTCGACCGGCTTGCGTCCGGCCTTGATGAGCGCCTTGCTGGCGGTGCTCATCGACCAGGTCCCGTTCTCAACCTCGAACATGGGCCAGAAGCCGGTCTGGACTGCGATCTTCGCAATCTCAACGGACTTGTCGAACGCCGAGCGCCATCCACGAGGGCATGGCGCGAGCACGTTCAGGAAGGCCGGGCCGTCGACTGTGAAGGCCTTCTCAGCCTTGGTCGTGACGTCCTTCCAATGGCTGATCGAGGTCTGTGCGACGTAGGGCACACCATGCGCAGCAATAATGGAGGTGAGGTCCTTGCGCTTCTGGATCTTGCCCTGCTGTGCCGCTCCGACCTCGGCGGTCGTAGCCCAAGCGCCCTTGGGCGTGGCCGAGGAGCGCTGGATGCCGGTGTTCATGTACGCACCGTTGTCGTAGCACACGTACACCATGTCGTGACCGCGCTCCATCGCACCGGAAAGCGACTGCAGACCGATGTCGTACGTGCCCCCGTCTCCACCGAAGGCGACGAACTTGACCTTCTTGTCGGCGGGAATCTTGCCGGCGGCCTTCAGGCCCTTGAACGCGGCTTCGACGCCGGACACGGTCGCAGCGGAGTTCTCGAACGCATTGTGAATGAACGGGATCTTCCACGACGAGTACGGGTAGATCGTGGTCGACACCTCGAGGCATCCGGTTGCGCATCCGGACACGACGGCGTCGTCGCCTGCGCCGAGAAGAACCTGCCGCACGGCAATGGAGGCACCGCAGCCCGCGCAGAGCCGGTGACCGCCTTCGAGGCGGTCCTCACGATGCGTGAGCTCCTTGAGTGTGGGCATCCCAATACCTCCTATCGAGCACCCAGGTACGTGAGGCCGCTAGGGGCCATCGCACCGGAGGCAATGTCGGCCAGGTCGGCATAGACCTGTTGGATGAGTTCGAGCTTCACATCGGCGCCGCCGAGACCGTAGATGTAGTCCACGACGGGGATTCGAGACTCGAGATCGTAAAGCGCGCTCCTGGTCTCGAGGTACAGGGGTCCACCTTCGGCACCGAAGGACTCGGAGCGGTCGAGGACCGCAACAGCCTTGACGCCCTGGAGCGCCTGCGCAATCTCCACATACGGGAACGGGCGGAAGCAGCGCACCTTCACGACGCCGGCCTTGATGCCCTGTGCGCGCAGGTCCTTGGCCACGTGACGGGTGTTCCCCGCCGAGGAGCCGATGACGAGAACGGCAACGTCCGCGTCTTCCATCATGTCGGTCTCGATGAGACCGAAGGGCCGTCCGGCGATGGAGGCGAACTCGGCTCCGACACGCTCGACCACGGCCTTGGAGCGGTCGATAGCGAGTCTCTGTGCCTTCTTGAACTCGAAGTACGGACCGCCGAGGCCCGAGAAGTTGCCATGGGACACCGGGTTGTCGGTGTTCAGAAGCGCGTTGATGGGCTTGTAGTCACCAACGAAAGCGGTCACCGTTTCGTCATCGAGCAGATCCACGCGGTCGATAGAGTGCGTCGTTATGAACCCGTCGAGGCAGGTCATTGCAGGCAGCAGGACCTCGGGGTCCTCGGCCACCCTGAGCGCGATGAGCGTGTTGTCGTAGGCCTCCTGCGCTGTCTCGGCGAAGAGGATGACCCAGCCCGCGTCACGGGCGCCCATCACGTCGCTGTGATCGCAGTGGATGTTGATGGGGGCGGACAACGCTCGGTTCGCATTGGCCTGCACTATCGGCAACCGCATGCCCGCCGCGATGTAGAGCTCCTCCCACATGAGGGCGAGGCCCTGGGAGGCGGTAGCGGTCATGACGCGCGCGCCTGCTGCCGAGGCACCGATGCACGCGCTCATCGCGGAGTGCTCGGACTCGGTGGTCACGTACTCGGTGTGCACGCGGCCCTGTGCGACGAACTTCGCAAACTCCTCAACGATGGTCGTCTGGGGCGTGATCGGATACGCGGCCACGACATCCGGCGCGCACTGCCGGAACGCCTCGGCGACAACACTGTTGCCGGTGGTCGCAACGGTCCTTTGCTCGGCCATCTACTTCACCTCCGGCAGTTCGCAGCCCTCTGGAACCATGGTGATGGCGTCGACAGGGCATTCATTGGCACATACGCCGCAACCCTTGCAGTGGTTGAGGTTGAACGATTCTTCGGTCAGAAGCTCGTCCTCGACGAGCACTGCGGAGTCCGGGCAACAGATCCAGCAGATCAGGCAGTTGGTGCAAGTCTCAACGTTGCGAACCGGACGCTCGCTTCGCCAGCCGCCAGTGCGGTAGTAGCGCGAGTTGCCAGCTTCCGGGATGACGGCGCCAAGCGGGAAGTCATCTGTCTTCCACGTGTCCATGTTCGAGATGTCCCACTTCACGATACCGACACCTCCTTGTAGGCCCGATCGACCGCATCGAAGTTGGCGTCGATCATCTCCTGGCCGAACTTCTTGCTCAGGTTCTTGGCAAGCAGCCCCTTAAACACCTCCAGGTCGATGACGTTTGTGACCTTCGCGAACGCGCCGACGATGGGCGTGTTCGGGATGTCCCGCTTGATGGTGTCCAGCGCGATACCGGTCGCATCCACGCATGCGACCGTGACCGTGTCAGCCACGCCGAGTCGAGCCCTGAGCTGCTCGGGAGGCGTACAGGTGTTGACGATGATGGCGCCGTCGGGCCGAAGGCCCTCGGCGACATCGACAACGTCGAGCAGGGTGTCGTCGAGAACGATCACGACGTTGGGGTGCTCGATGTTGCAGTGGATGTCGATCGGATCCGGGCTGATGCGAGTGAACGCCTTGATCGGCGCGCCCATGCGCTCAGGCCCGTACTCGGGCATGGCTTGCATGTACTGGTTCGCGGACAGGGCGGTCTCGGCCACGACCTTGGCTGCAGTCACAGCACCTTGGCCGGCACGCGCATGCCAACGGATCTCCGTCAGCTGCTGCATGAATCTCTCCCCTTTCTCGTTCGCCGCAAGAGTCACCTGCACGGGACGCGGCGGCGTGGCGTCCCCAAAGCGGCGGACAGGTCACACTAGGATACAGAGGCGTTCGGTGAGCGGCTCTCCGGCACCTGCAAGCGGCGGCAGACGGTGGTGAGCAGTCGGTGAGCGGTAGGTAGATTCTGGCATACCGGCGAGACTACATCTCGCGGCGCGCTTCCATTGCACGTCCGAGAGTCACTTCGTCCGCGTACTCGAGGTCTCCCCCCACCGGAAGACCTGATGCAATCCGGGTCACCTTGACCCCCAGAGGCTTGAGGAGCCGCGCGACGTACAGCGCCGTCGTCTCGCCCTCGACATTGGGGTTGGTGGCGACAACGACCTCGGCCACGCCACCTGCTCCCACACGGTCGATGAGCTCACGCACCCTGAGCTGCTCTGGGCCGATACCATCAATCGGTGAGATCGCCCCCTGAAGCACGTGATACAGCCCACGGAACTCCCCCGTGCGCTCGATCGCGACGACGTCCCGTGGCTCCTCGACCACACAGATGGCCGAGGAATCGCGCTTCAAGTCGGAGCAAATGCCGCACAGCTCGTCTTCGGCGAAATTGAAGCACTGCGGGCAGAAGTGAATCGTGCGCTTGACCTCGAGAATCGAATCGGCCAAACGTGCTGCGGCCTCATTGTCGGAGCGAAGGATGTGGTACGCAATCCGCTGGGCCGACTTCGGGCCGATTCCCGGCAACCGCTGCAGCTCCTCAAGAAGACGGGCTATCGGCGCTGCGTACAGCATTCGTCTACATCAGTCCCGGGATGTCGAGGCCGCCGGTGATCGCGCCCATTCGCTTGGAAGCGAGTTCCTGGGCCTGGCGGCTCGCCTCGTTGACGGCGGCCGCGACCATGTCCTGAAGCATCGCGATGTCATCCGGATCGACGGCTGCCGGGTCGATCGCCACACTGCTTACCCGCATGTCGCCGGTCATCACGACCTTGACCATGCCGCCGCCGGCCGAAGCCTCCACCTGCTCGTTGGCGAGCTCCTCCTGAACGCGTGCCATATCGGCCTGCATCTTCTGGGCCTGCTTCATCATGTTCTGCAAGTTCGGCTTCACTCGTCCGTCCTCTCCACATCGTCGTGTCTGTGCTCGGCAACCATTTCCGCACCGAGCTCGGTCATCATCTGGTCTATGTCCCCGCTCCCCGAATCCTGACCCGGTGAGCGAGAACCGGCCTGTGACTCGACGTCGGCCGGCGACACGACATGCGCTCGCGCCTCGCCCCTTTCCGCCGGAATGGTTCGCACTGCACCGCGCCCAAGCTGGTAGCGGATCGGAGGTGCCACGCCGAGCACCGCGGCCAGCGCCCGCCGGAGCAACTGGCGCGTCTCGGCCTCGCCCGCCTGCTTCATGACGAACGCGTTGTCTGCCGGAAACTCCACGACGACGGTCGACCCGTCGGGATCCACGTCGATCTCCGTGGCACCGAAGAACGTCGCACGCGCCTTCTTCGTCTTGCGCATCTCGGCCAAGACCGCGGGCCAAGCGCGTTTCACCTGCGCGCGGTCGAGCGGGCCGGAGAGAACAGCTTCCACGATCACCGGCTCCTCGGCATCGACCGGCACGGCGGCTGACGCCGGTGACATCGCGTCTTCAGCCTCGGGCTGCTCCGGTGTGGGTGCGACTACGGCGGCTGCCGCGGGAGCGGAGGACGCAGGCTCCGGCGCAGTCGCGGCGACGGCGGCCGGCGAGACAGCGGCGGCCGTAGCCGGTGCACCAGTCTCGAGGGCCTCGATGCGTTCTGCCAACGCCTCGAGCGTGAGATCCCCTTGGGGCCTCGCCATCCGGGTGAGCGCCACTTCGAGCGCAAGACGGGAATCGGACGCCCAGCGCATTTCGGCACCCAGCTCGCCGAGGATATCGAGTATGCGCGACAGCCGCTGCTCGCCGAGTGCCCTCGACTGCGCCGTGAACCGCGCCAGCTGGTCGGGTGTGGTGTCCACGATTCCGGTCGCATCACCGACTGCCGCGATGATGAACAGATCGCGCGCGTGACCAGTGAACTCCCGGACGAACTCGGTCATGTCCGCGCCTGTCTCGGCAAGTCCAGCGACGAAGCGAAAGGCCCCTGCGATGTCGCGAGCGGCAACTATGTCTGCGAGCTCAACCAGTAGTGCGGTGTCCACCTCGCCAAGGAGTCCCTCGACATCCGCAAGCGATATGTTCTTGCCGGTGAAAGTCGAAAGCTGCTCTAGCGTGGATATCGCATCGCGCATTCCCCCCATCGCATGTTTCGCGACCAGCGCGAGCGCCCCCTCGGCGACGGATATCCCCTCCTTGTCAGCGATTAGGGCCAGACGATCGGCGATGTCGCCGACACCGATGCGGTGGAAATCGAAGCGCTGACAGCGAGATTGGATCGTCTCGGGGACCTTGTGCGGGTGAGTGGTGCACAGCACGAAGACCGTGTGCGACGGCGGTTCTTCGATTGACTTGAGCAGGGCGTTGAAGGCACCCGACGAGAGCATATGCACCTCGTCGATGATGTATATCTTCCAGCGCCCGCGCGTAGGTGCGTAGGCCAGCCTGCCGATGATCTCCTCGCGGACGTTGTCGACGCCGGTGCGTGACGCCGCATCGAGCTCGTAGACGTCGGGATGGCGACCTTCGGCGATGTCGACGCACTGCTGGCACGTCACGTCCGGATCCGGCGTGGGGCCCTTCTCGCATTCGAGTGCCTTCGCAAGGATTCGCGCTGTCGTGGTCTTGCCGGTCCCACGCGGTCCCGTGAACAGGTACGCGTGGGCGACCACGTCCTCGGCCACGGCGTTGCGCAAGGTACGCGTGATGTGGGACTGACCGACGACGTCGCTGAACGTCTGAGGCCGATATGTGCGGTACAGGGACTGATGTGCCATCGGAGACCTTCCGCGGGGCGAACTGCGAAGAAGTATACCGCGTCGCTATGACACGCCCGAGAACACACATCGCCCCCGAGCGGGTCCCGGACGCCCGGCAGAGGCCGCTTATGGCTGCTTCCTTCCGAACCTGACCAGGTTCACGACATACCGCCGTCCGAGACCCGTTCGAAGGCGACGCGCAAGCACACAGTATAGCGCGCCCTCTGCCGGCGCGCAGGTGAACCGGGGCGGGGATTGGGCTTCGGCCCCGGGGGAACACATATGAGTACAAGAAAGGCCTCTCGTGCCACCGCGATCCACACCCGCCAGTGCGCGAGATCGGCCTCAAGTCGCGTACGAAGGAGACCAGCATGGACGTCTTCGACCGCGAAACCGCGATCATCCTTGCCCGACATGCGACCTGGCCCGCCGTCTCGATCTTCATGCCCGCGCACCGCGGCCACACAGAAACCCAGCAGGACCAGATTCGCCTGAAGAACCTGCTCGCCAAAGCCGAGAACGAGCTCCTTGGCGGAGGAATGCGTGTGCCCGAAGCGACGGCACTCCTTCAGCCCGCACGTGACGTGCTCGCCGACGGTGCCTTCTGGAAGTCCACCTCCGAAGGGCTCGCGATCTTCCTGGCAGGGGACATCGCACACGTCTTCTCGACGGACACAAGCCTGACGGAGCAGGTGTGCGTCAGCGACCGGTTCCTGATGCGACCGATGGTGCCCGTTCTGGCAGACGGCGAGCGCTACTTCGTGCTGGCACTCAGCAAGAAGCAGGTCCGCTTGCTCGAGGGTGCGCGCGACGAACTGACCGAGGTGGGTCTCTCGGGAGCGCCGGCAAGTCTTGCCGATGCACTGAAGTACGATGACTACGAGAACCAGGTCCAGTTCCACTCGCTCGCGACGGCTGCGGGAGGACAACACCCCGGCGGGCGCTCGATGTTCCACGGCCATGGCGGCACGGCTGACATCGAGAAGACCAATATCGAACGCTACCTGCGCATGGTCGACAAGGGCGTGCACGAACTCCTCCACGACGACGACGCTCCGCTGCTGCTCGCCGGTGTCGACTACCTGCTTCCCATCTATCGTTCGATCAACAGCTACCCGCATCTGGTCGCAACGGCACTTCCCGGCAATCCCGACGAGCTGCCCATCGCGCACCTTCGCCAGCAAGCCCTCGCCGCACTCGCGCCCCACTTCCGCAAGGAATTGGAGGCTGACATGAGGACACTGGAGGAGATGGACGGAACCACATCGGTAACCCGCGACCTGACCGCGATCCTGCCGGCGTCACACGAGGGTCGGATACGCGTCCTGTTCGTCGCCGAGGACACCCCCGTGTGGGGCCTGTTCGACCCGTCAGGCGGTGCCGTCGACATCCATCCGCAGCGCCTTCCGAGCGACCGGGACTTGACCGATGTCGCCGTAGCAGAGACGCTGCTGCACGGGGGAGACGTGCACACGCTGGCCGTGGGGCCAACACTGCCCGCCGCGATTCTCCGCTACTAGTACCGTCGCCCGCAGAACGGAGTCTCCCGCCGTATGCTCCGCAGAAGACGGCGCCTCATCGCGCGCATCGCTCTAGCGATCGCTCTTCTTCTGGTCGCGCTCGTGGCGGTCGGCGCGTGGTGGCTTCTCACCCCGCTTCCGCCCGACGAGCGCGCGCTCTCCGCGCTCGCGAGCGACGACATCGTCGCTGTTGACGAGTCTCCTGAGCTCATCGAGTTCTCGCCGGTTGGAGAGCACTCCAGGGTCGGCATCGTGTTCTATCCGGGCGCCCGGGTCGATCCCCGGGCGTACGCTCCGCTCGCGCGGACGATCGCCGAACGCGGCTACCTCGTCGTTGTCGTGCACATGCCCTACAACCTCGCTGTCCTTGGCTCCGATCGCGCGACGGGAGTGATGAACGCCCACCCTGAGATTGCGTCGTGGGTGATCGGCGGGCACTCCCTGGGTGGAGCGATGGCGGCCCGCTTCGCCGGACAGCACCCTGTACAGATCTCGGGACTCGCGCTGCTCGCGGCCTACCCTCCCGGCAGCACGGACCTCAGCGACGGCGACATGCCGGTCGTCTCGGTGTACGGGACCTTCGACGGAATCCTCAATGCCGATGCCTTCACAGACGCCATGTCTCGCCTGCCCAAAGACACCACCTACGTGTCGGTCGAGGGCGGCAATCACGCGGGGTTCGGTGACTACGGCCATCAACCCGGAGACAACGACGCGACCGTTTCCACCGAGGAGCAGCAGGAAGCCACGCTTCGCGCCGTCGGTCTGATCGTGCTTCCGCTGCGCATCAGGACCGGTGGAACCCAGCCGTAGGTGAGACATGGCCGTCCGGCGTCCGGCGCCCGCCGGCGGCCCTGGAGCTATCCGCCGAGGCCCAGCCGCTCGAGCACCGCGCTCGACCGCAGCTCCTTGGCAGCTCCGCGCCCCACCCATCTGCGCGCCGGATCGTCCGACGACGCCAGGCGCTCCGCCACCTCAAGCGCCGGCCCGTGCAGCCGTACTGAGCGCTTGCCGATCTGTCGCAGCGCCCAGTTCACGGCCTTCTTTACGAAGTTGCGCCCGTCGCCCGCCTCCCGTTCGATGATCGGAAGGAAGTCGAGGAAGAGCTCGTCGGGCGCTCTCTTGTCGTGCACGGCCAGCTGGGTCATGAGCACGAAGCCCGCGCGCTTGACGAACTCCTCCTCTCGCGCGGTCCACTCGCGGACCTTCTCCCGCGCCAGCGGCGTCTTGTCGAACAGGTTGCCGCACAGTTGGTCGCAGACGTCCCACGAGTCGAGGTCGCGGACCCAGGCTTCCGCCTGCTGTTCGGACACCATTGCAGGGACGTCCACGAGAGCAGCCAGGATGCGAGCTTCATGCAGGCCGGACGCCCAAAGCGCCAGCGCGGTCTCATGCCGCTCGCGCAGACCCTCGTCCTTCCTGCCAAGAAGGCTCTTGGTCTCGCCCGCCTTCGCGCGCAGATACGGCATGGACACGCCGAGCGTGCCGGTCGTACTGATGCCGTATCGAGCCATGCCTGCGACGTTGTCCGGGTTCGCGTGAACGCGAAGGTCGCTCAGCAGGTCCTCGGCCAGGTTCATGGGCAGACCCTCGGTCGCGCGGCTCTTCCCGGTCACGGCGCTACTCCAGCAAGCCTTCGATGGCCGTCCGGAACTCGCTTTCGGGGACCGAGCCGATGATGCGCTGCTGCTCGGTTCCGTCGGCCGAAACGAGCACGGTGGTCGGAATCGCTGCAACGCCCCTTTTCGCAGCGAACTCGCCGGCTTCCCGTTCGGAGTTCACTTCGCGGTACATGTAGAACTCGACCCGGTCCCCGTACTCGGTGCTCAGCTTGTCTACGACAGGCGCGGCCTCGCGGCACGCGGGTCAACTGGAGGCGCCGAAGTAGTACGGGGCAGGACGGCCGGAGTCCGGGATCGGCCAGCTGGCGGTCGTACGCGCCGCGGAGACGCATCCCGACAGACCGAGGGCGGCCGCCAGAAGGAAGGTGCACGCCAACGCGGCGCTTGCGAGTCCGTAGGATGTTCGCCTCACACGGGCCTCCTTCTCCATGACGACTCCATTCTCGCAGATGAAGAGATTCGCGCGAAAGAAGAGCCCCGCCCGGCGATTCGCCGGACGGGGCTCCTTGCATACGTGTGATGCGCGAGGCTACTTGATGATCTGCGTGATCTGGTCGCGAACAGCCTCGCTGATGCTCATCGGTCCACCAAACACCGTGCAGTGCACGATAAACGGCTTGTTGTAGAGCAAGAACATCTTGGTCGCGTTCGGGAGACTGTTGGTCTCGGTGAGGAGCAGCGGACCGCCCTTCATGCCCATGGCTGCGCCGCCACTCATGGCGTCCGGCACACGAGCCGCAACACCGATCTCGGAGAAGTCAAGCCAGCCGAGGCCCTTCGCGCCGTTCGCAACAGCAACGGCAGTGTCGTAGCGCGTCGGACCGGCCCAGCGATGTGCCGTTGCCGGCGTAGCGTTGAGCTGGTTGAATACCGACTTCGAGATCGTGGCCGTCCCGCCCGCCATATAGACGTCGGCGGGCTTGGCAGCGTTGAGTGCGGCCCATGTCTCGCTCGGGATCTTCGATGCGGAGACCAAGAGCACGGGGGCACCGGTGTTGGCGGAAACGGCCGACATCGCAAGCGCGTCGAAGAACTTGTTCCAGTCTGCGCCGTTGGCGACGAGCACGGCGTCAGGCTGCACCATGTGCCTGTCGTCGGCGACCATGCGCATGCGGGCAGCAATCGCCGCTGCGGTGGCGTAGCGGTTCGGTCCGGAGTGTCGACTACGTTGGCGAGAGCGGTGATCTTCGCGATCGTCGCGTCGGGCAGCGATGTCTTGCCGCCGACGACGTGCACGGTGACTTCCTCGCCCATGTCCTTGATGGCGTTGAGAACCTCGGCCGGCACGTAGTTCTTGCTCACAAGCAGCAATGGCGCGTCGTAGGCCCAGGTCAGGCCTGCAGCGGCCAGCGGATCGGCGGCTGCGGCGGCGTCGCCGGAAGCGATGATGAGGTTGTTGGAGTATTGCCAGCCGTCGCCGAAGGCTTCCCTCGCGAGACGAACGGCCGTCGTGAACCGCGTCGTGTCCGAGATGCGTGGGACCTTCTTGTTCAGCGTGCCGTTCGCCTCGAACTCCGGCTCGTCCATCTGGGCGACGGAGAACTCGAAGTCCGGCAACATCTCGCCATCCAGCCAGATGTCGTCCGCTTCATCGAACGTCGGCTCGTTGCTCCACCACTCGGTGGCATAGACGCCGGTCCGGTCGAAGAAGGAGAGTCGATACGGGTTCCAATCGTCGTACAGTCTCCCGGCGAAGCCGTACTCGCCGCTGGCGTTCGTGTAGGTGTAGTCCCACACGTACCATGCCTCGCCATCTTCGTCCCAGTTCTCACACTTGTAGAGCCATGCCTCGATGTTCTTGAGCGGGGCGCCCGTGACCGCGTCGGTCACGACACCGCCGATGATCGGCGGCGCGTCGGCAAGCACGGCATTGATCCCGGCCTTGGGCGCCGCGATCGAGACAGCAAGCGGAGTGGCCGAGGCCTCGTTGGTGGTGTTGTTGTACCACTCGGGGATGTGCTTGGCGTCGAAGTCGTCGAAGCGCACCTCAAGGGTGTCGGTGGGCACGTCGGAGTAGCCACGGAAGGTGTAGTTGCCGTCCATGTCCGTCCATGCGTAGTTGTACATGGCGTTCTCAGACGAAGTGATCATGACCGGATGGTCGCGCAGCGGCTTGCCGCGGACGTCGGTCACGCGACCCGAGAAGAGGGCAGGCTTCAACGCAAGCGTGAAGTCGATGTCTCCGTACGGCTCGCCGTCGTAGTAGAGCGGCGTCGCTTCGTCCCAGGCATCCGTGTGGTCCCAGTACTGATAGGTGTAGTCGTACAGGATTCCATAGTCGTTGGCCGCCATGAACCAGTCGTACCCCTCCGGCATGTCACCGAAGAAGTACTCGCCACTCGTATCCGTGAACGCCCACCACTCGTTGTACCAGCCATCGTTGTCCTGATAGGCGATGACCTGGCAGTCGTAGATCGGATTGCCTGCGGTGTCCTTCACAGTACCGGAGATGGAGAGATCCCACGGCTCGAGCCAGATGGTGTCATAGAAGGTTCCGCTATTGGCGTAGAGATCGGGCATGCAGCTCGTGTCGTACGGATAGTACCCGTACAACCACGGCGGATTCTCGGCAAACATCAGATGATGGTGGCCGAGTGGCAGGTCGTAAAGTGCGTAGTCGCCGTTCGCGTCGGTGTAGCCGACGAGCTTCCACTCGTCCATGGGCCCCGGGCCTTGGACACTGTCAGCGGCGCACGCGGCATCCGCGCCGATCGCCGTGCTCATGCCGTAGTAGTAGTCGTAGATCGGTATGCCTGCGATCGGCTCATCGGTGTCGTCGTCGTAGACCGTGCCTGCATACTGCGGCGCGGCGAGCTTCGCGCTGAAGAGATACTGTCCCAACCCGTCCATCATTATGGGGCCCGACTTAGGAAGCGTCAAACAACAACTGAGCGGTTGCGGGGATGGATCACATAGTTCCATTCGGGATGGAACTCATCTCGGGTGAGGTTGACTGTCGCCAGTTG
>JAUXNU010000206.1 GCA_030682655.1 Actinomycetota bacterium
CACGTTCGGTGAGACCGGAAGGCGACGGGGCCTGCGCGATCACCGGGCGAGAGAACCGGGCCGAGACGTCCACGTGCTCCCCGGGTCCCCGGTCGAGGATACGGTGGGGTGGCGGCATCGGCACCGAGGGACCACGCCGGCCGGTGTGTCGCCGGACCCGGAAGCGGTGAGTCCGTGCGCACGGACCTGTGTCGCTGCACCGAACTAAGGCATCCAGCGGACGGCGCAAGCGCTAGAGTGATGTCAGGCATCGGCCGCCGCTGATGCCTGACATGTTCGGTGAGATGACTGACTCGCAACTTCTCCATTGTGGTAACGCTTGTCGTTATTGACGCATGGCGTTACTATCTTCTCATGATCGTCTCATTCAAGGACGCGGGCACAGCACGACTCGCCGGCGGAATGCGAGTCAGGCGTTTCGTCGCCATCGAGTCTGTCGCCCGTCGCAAACTTCGGCAGCTCGAGATCGCCGGACGCCTCGACGACCTGCGAGTGCCGCCCGGCAATCGACTCGAAGCGCTGAAGGGTGATCGCGACGGGCAGCACAGCATCAGGGTGAACGATCAGTACAGGGTCTGTTTCCGCTGGACGGCGGCGGGACCGGAAGATGTCGAAATCGTGGACTACCACTAGAAGGTGACGACTATGGCAAGGCTCGAGCCGGTGACACCAGGCGAGCTCCTCCTCGAGGAGTTCCTAAAGCCCATGGGCATCTCGCAGTACCGTCTCGCCAAGGAGATCGGGGTGCCCGCACAGCGCATCGGCCAGATCATCAAGGGCAACCGCAGGATCACGGCGGACACGGATCTGCGGCTGTGCCGCCTCTTCTGCCTGTCGGACGGCTACTGGCTTCGCGCCCAGGTTGCCTACGACACGGAAGTGGCGCACGAGGAGCTCGATGGCGACCTGGCCAAGATCAAGCCGTGGCGGGGATGCGCGGTCTAGGTCACTGACCGAACCCGCGCATCCTTAGTTTAGTGTCACTCTGCCCCCGTGGGATTCCTGACGTCCGTCAGGTAGCCTCGGATCCGACGGCGGAGTGACCCGCAGCGCATCTGTCGCCCGATCGGGCTGACCGTCAGCTGTTATGTCCCCCGCCGCCGGGTACCGAGGGGTCGCCGTCGTGACTTCATAGGAGCCTGGCCAGCAGGCCCCAGCTAAGGCGTGTC